>CAZREC010000056.1:0-16352 GCA_964599025.1 uncultured Muribaculaceae bacterium
TCATGCTTTGCTTAATTATGTCTCTGCTTGTTTCCCGGGTTTAGAAGAGAGTGTTGAATATATGTACACAGCAACACCGCTGACATTCCGCGACTATACATCAAATCCGGAAGGAAGTGCATACGGAATGCAGAAAAATTATAAAACGCCTTACTCCTCTCTTATATCACCAAAATCAAAGGTACCCAACCTTTTGCTGACCGGTCAGAACTTGAATGTCCATGGTGTTGTGGGGGTGACAATAACTTCTATGCTAACGTGTTCTGAGATTATTAAAGGAGATTACCTTGCAAGAAAAATTGGAAATCTGTTATGAAATTCTTATTGAAAATTATTAAATATCTTCTTGCTTTTTTATTGTCGCTGTTAATTCTAACAACATTAACTGTTCTTTTCTTGTACTTTACAGCCGACCGGTCAATCCCTGAAGTCAGGATTCCTGAACCCTTACCACAGATTTTGGCTCATGACGGATATACTCAGTTTGATTCTTCGGTACTAAAATTAAACAGACCGGGATTATGGGAGCTCCATCTTAAAGGTGACGCAACAGAAAGAGGTCTTGCTTTCGGACAGTTGTGTAAGGAGCTTATGTACAAACAGGAAAAAGCATTTGTGGACCAGATTGTTAAGATAGTTCCTTCTGCCGGTTACCTCAGTTTCTTAAAATACCTTACAATCATCTACAACAGAAATATCGGCAAAAACATCCCTGAGGAGTACAGAAAAGAGATCTATGCAAGCTCTCTGGCCTGCAGCAAGGAGTTTGATTATATTGGAAAAGCGTATGACCGGCAATTGAATTATCATGCGGCCCATGACCTGGGGCACGCAATGCAGGAGTACATGCTTGTCGGATGCTCCTCCTTTGGAGTATGGGGCAACCTCTCACAAGATAGTTCTCTGATAATAGGCAGAAACTTCGATTTTTATGTGGGAGACAAATTTGCGGAGAATAAAATAGTGACATTCTGTTACCCCGACAAAGGGTATAAATTTGCCTCTGTCGGCTGGGCAGGAATGGTTGGAGTGTTGTCCGGCATGAATGAAAAAGGGCTTACTGTAACTCTGAATGCTGCAAAATCATCGCCTCCGGTTTCTTCCAAAACCCCTATATCAATTATTGCAAGAGAGATACTGCAATATTCAGCAAATATTCAAGAGGCCTTTAATATTGCCAGAAAGCTGGATGCATTTGTTTCTGAATCAATTCTTATAGGTTCCGCTGTTGATGGAGTTGCTGCAATTATAGAGAAAACGCCAAAAACAACAATACTGTACAGTGTTGATGGTAATATGATTATATCTACCAACCACTTCCAGTCTTCTGAATTTTGCAACAATAAAGAAAACAAGAAAATTATCGAAGGACTTGAGGGAGGGCACAGCCTTTACAGGTATGAACGGATAAAGGAACTTATTTCTGCCGAAACTCCACTGACTCCATTAAAAGTAGCTCAAATACTAAGGAATCCATATGGAAAAGGCAGTAAATCCATCGGTCTGACAAACGAAAAATCTATTAACCAATATATTTCGCACCACGCTGTAATTTTTGAACCTAAAAAAAAGATAATGTGGGTCAGCACAGATCCATGGCAGCTAGGTGAAATGGTGGCCTATAACCTTGATTCGGTGTTCAACCGTAAGAATTTTGATACAAACTCAAATAGTGAATCCCTTACTATATCCAGAGACAGTAGTGTTATGAATGGCGTATATGATAATGTGCTTAAATTCAGACAAATGGTCTCTAAATATAATTATGCTATAAAAACGAAGCTTCATTTACAGGAGAGTGATGCCGAAACTCTCATTAAAATAAACCCCGATTATTATTATTCATATCAGTTGCTGGGCGAATACTATGAATCGGCAGAAATGTACGACAAGGCAATTGAGATGTATAAAAAATCGCTTGAGAAAGAGTTGTCATCGAATGAAGCCAGGGAAGGAATAATTGAAAAACTAAACAAACTTGAAAAGCTATGAAGCGAGATCCGCAAATTCAGTTCAGAAGCAGAGAGGAAATCAAATCATTTCAGGAGGATGCACTCCGCGATGCAATGGTTTATCTTGGAGAGAGATCTCCATTCTACAGAAGGGTATTCAGTGAACATGGGATAGACCCCACAAGAATTAAATGTCTTGATGACCTTAAGTTATTACCTACTACCTGTAAGACAGATGTGCAGAAATTCAACAACGACTTTCTTTGCGTTCCCAGAAATATGGTTCTGGACTATGTCACAACATCGGGAACATTGGGAGAACCTGTAACATTCATGCTGACAGAAAATGATCTTGACCGGCTGGCATATAATGATTCTGTTTCGTTTACCGTTGCAGGTTGTACATCTGGCGACGTTATACAGCTGATGACCACAATAGACCGGCGGTTTATGGCAGGGATGGCTTATTTTCTTGGAGCCAGAAAATTAGGTGCTGGTATTATAAGGGTTGGAAATGGAATCCCGGAACTTCAGTGGAGCTCTATTTTGCATGAAAAACCTAGTACATGCATTGTTGTTCCCTCTTTTCTCATAAAACTGGCAGAATATGCCGAGCAACATGGCATAGATTATAAAAACACCTCCCTTAAAAGAGCAGTATGCATTGGAGAACCTCTTAGAAACATAGACCTTACAGACAGTACACTTACAGAAAAAATCTGTCAGAAATGGCCAAACCTGTCGCTCCACTCCACATATGCCTCAACGGAGATGCAGAGCTCTTTTACAGAGTGTTCGCACTATTGCGGGGTTCATCATCAACCCGACCTGATTATTGTTGAACTGCTTGATGAGAAAGAGAATGCAGTACAACCCGGAGAAGTGGGTGAGCTTGTCATTACCACTTTGGGAATAGAAGGAATGCCACTTCTAAGATTTAAAACCGGTGACTTGTGTCACGCAATAACTGAACCTTGCAGCTGTGGAAGAAACAGTATAAGACTGAGCCCTATAGTTGGGAGAAAGGGTCAGATGATCAAGTATAAGGGAACAACCCTCTACCCAAGTGCCCTTTATGATATTCTGGATAATATAAGTGGCGTTGTGAACTATCAGGTACAGGTATATACAAACACACTGGGGACCGACGGAATTGTTATTAAGATAGGTACACCGACACCAACTGAGACGTTTGAAAAAATGATAAAGGATCTTTTCAGGGCAAAAATCAGGGTTGCTCCGGAGATATCATTTGAACCCATAGAACTTCTGGCAAAATCTATTTTCCCTCCGGCCAACAGGAAAGCAGTAAAATTTTTAGACGTAAGGGAGCTGACATAGCCCCTATAACCAACAAAAAAGATTACTTTTGCATGTAAAATATTATGAAATGAGGAGCCGGTTTTTAATTGTTTTTTTATTGATGTTCTGCACAACAGGTGTCGGTGCATTAAAAAGTCCGGTTTATAAGAATATTACGGTAAGCAGTTCAGAAGAGATTTTTTTTGCAAACCTGTCAAAACAATCAAATGACATATTTTCCATAACCAGCCATTTTACACAGACAAAATATCTTAAAGTAATTGATAATAAGTTAGTTTCAGACGGGATGTTTTATTACCAGAAGAGAGGTAAAATAAGATTCGATTATACCAGCCCCAAAAAGATGAGCATCATAATGATGCCAGACAAACTTCAGATAGTGGCGGGCGAAAAAAAGACTAGCTATGACCTGACCACTCAAAAACCTCTTGCAGAACTGGCAGCAGTTATGGAGGCTTGTATAAGCGGTAAGATAAGAGAGCTTCCTAAAGACTATTTTGTTGAGTACAAATTAGAACAAGAGAATCATGTCATAAAAATAAAACAATCAAAAAGTGCTGCAAAAAACCCGTACACATGCATCGAACTTAGGTTCAATCTCTGCACTTATGCACTTGAACAGCTTACCTTATTCGAAAAATCCGAAGACTGTACAACATATAAATTTACGAATATCACTGTAAATCAGAATCTGAAGCCTTCATTGTTTATGATTTAACTGAAAGATTATGTCACAATCCTACAAAATTGCAGTTTTTTATTACACTCAGACACAACAGCTTCTCAATATTCTAAAAAGTTTGCTTACTCCGCTGGAAGCTCTGGGATGTAATGTTATATACAAACCTATAGAACCTGTAGTTCCTTTTCCTTTTCCCTGGACATCAGATGAGTTTTATCAGGCATTTCCGGAAACTCGTCAGGAGATAGTTTTTGAGAACAAAGAGATCGATTTCTCCGATGTTAAAGATGCCGATCTTGTAGTACTGGGATACCAACCATGGTTTCTCTCTCCGTCTATACCGGTTTCTTCATTTCTTCAGCAACAGTCAACAAAAAATTTTCTGAATGCTAAGATGGTGATGACAGTAGCAGGATCAAGAAACATGTGGATATCTGCCCACGATTCTGTAGATTGGCATTTACAAAGGGCCAACTGTAACTTGATAGGCAATATTGTTCTTGAAGACAGACACAATAATCTGGTAAGCGTATTGACAATATTCAGATGGCTCATAGATGGACAGAAAGAGGCATCACGTTATCTGCCTGAGGCCGGAGTTTCCCAAAAAGATATTGATTCATTGGTTGAATTGGCACCCGATATATCCTATGCCCTGGAGTCTAAGGATTTCAAGACATTACAGACAAAAATAGCAGACAAAGGATTTGTGGCGTTTCATGAAAACCTCTATCTTATTGAAAGAACAGGTTATAAGATGTTCGGCTTCTGGTCTCAATGGATTTTGAAAAAGGGTCCTTATATGTCGGAAATGAGAAAATTCAGACTGACTCTTTTCAAATATTATCTTATGACTGTAATATTTGTAATATCTCCTTTCGGAACTCTTTTTTTCAACCTTACCCACCCATTAAGGAGAGCCTCTATGCAAAAAGTGAGGAATAAATATGTATATTTACATAACTAAACACAAACCTAAGCATGCATCCTGTTTATATCACAAAAACTTCTGCATTCCTTCCAAACAACCCTGTCGAAAATAAAGATATTGAAGCCTATTTGGGAATGATCGGAGGAAAACCATCACGAGCAAAAGATTTAATATTAAGAAATAACGGAATAATATCCAGGTATTATGCGCTGGATTTAAAGAAAAACGTAACCCATACTTCTTATGAGATGGCCGCAAGGGCCATTGAAAAGCTATATGATAAGGATTTTACTGTGGATAATGTAGAACTGTTGTCCGCAGGCACAGCTTCGCAGGAGATGATAATGCCTTCTCACGGAGTTCAGATACACGGGGAGATGGGAGGCAGCAACAGGACTGATGTAGTCTCATTTGCAGGATCTTGTTGCAGTGGGATACATGCACTTAAATATGGCTATATGGCAGTTGCAACGGGAGACAAGCAAAATGCCGTATGTGTTGCTTCAGAAAGACTCTCTGCATGGATGACATCATCATATTTCAAACAAGAGTTCGAGAATCTACAATTAATAGAAGATGACCCTATTATAGCCTTCGAAAAGGATTTTCTGCGCTTCATGCTTTCAGATGGTGCCGGGGCTGTAAAATTATCCGGTAAACCGGCAGAAGAGGGCATCTCCCTCAAAATTGAATGGATAGAGCTTACATCATATGCAAATACACTTCCTACATGTATGTATGCGGGAGCAGATTATGACAAGAACGGAAGACTGCTCGGCTGGACACACTTTCCCGAAGAGGAGTGGACAAGTAAATCTATATTCTCACTGAAACAGGATACAAAGCTTTTGGGAGACAATATTATAAAGATGGGAGGAAGCTTCTTCATGGAGCTGGTTAAAAAATACGATCTTAAACCGGAGGATATCACATGGTTCCTGCCACATCTTTCGTCGATGTACTTTAAGCAAAGGATACTGAAAAATCTGGAACAGAACGGATTCCAGATTCCTCTGGAAAAATGGTTCCTGAACCTTCCTAAGGTAGGCAATGTTGCTGCGGCTTCTGCATTCCTGATGCTTGATGAGCTGGTTCGCACAAAAGATCTTAAAAAAGGGGAAAAAATACTTTTCATGATTCCTGAGAGTGCCCGCTTTTCGTATGCTTTTGTACTATTAACTGTTTGCTGAAATGAAAATTAAAGAGGTACCACAGGATGGGGTTATTCTTGAATCGTCGGGTGTAAGGGATGTCTGTTACGCCGTGGATGAAAATGGCAAGTACACTCAGGTTATAAGTGTTGGCTGGGAACCCAAAAATGACGCTATTAATTTCGCCTGGGAGGCTATAAATGAGGAATGTGAGCAGATAAAAGCAGAGGTGATTGCAGGAAGACTCAGCCCTCTGGCATACCATATGCACAGACTCGTCATGACACCGGCTATTCTTGCAGATTATTCAGGTTTTTCAAAACGTGAAATAAAAAAATTCTGTGAAAACGATGCGTTCTCCGGCCTTAAATATGACGATCTTCTAAAACTGGCCGATGCACTTAAAATAAGTGTTGAACAACTAATCTCTGTAGATTGAATATGGAACTTAATTTTGTACACAAACCTTCCGGACATTGTGAGAACGGTGTGGTGAGTAATCTTCTGAGGTTTTATGGTGTAGAGATGAGTGAAGCTATGGTCTTTGGTCTTGGCTCCGGACTCTTCTTCTCTCATATGCCATTTTACAAGATGCATGGAATGGCAATAACATCATTCAGACCACTGCCGGGAGATATTTTTTCCAGAGTGGTAAAGTTACTTGGCATAAAGATGAAACGCTTCAAATTCAGGGACAAGGACAAAGCCATGAATAAACTGGATGAAGTACTTCTTAAAGGCACTCCTGTTGGTATATTGGTGGGAGTGTATCATCTGCCGTATTTTCCCAGGGAGTACAGATTTCACTTTAATGCACATAATATTTGTGTTATTGGCAAGGAGGGCGACGAATATATTGTATCGGATCCTGTGGTGGTTGATAAATGTCGTCTGAGCAGCAATGATCTTAAACTTGTCAGATTTGCAAGTGGTACATACCCTCCAAAGGGAAGAATGTACTATATAAGTGATTTTAAAGGGATCAAGCCTGTTAATGAAAGCATGGTCCGTAAGGCAATACTGAAAAATTGCAACCGTATGTTAAAAATCCCCCTTCCAATGTTTGGCGTTGAGGGAATAAGATACCTGGCAAAGAGAATGAGAAAATGGGTGTCATTTTTTGGGGAGAAGAAAGCGGCCCTTAATCTGGCACAGGTGATAAGAATGCTGGAAGAGATAGGGACAGGAGGTGCAGGTTTCAGGTTTATGTATGCAGCGTTCCTTCAGGAGGCATCAATAATGTTAAATGAACCTAGGTTGAACAACCTTTCGGCTGAACTTACTGCAATCGGTGACCAATGGAAAGATTTCTCATATAATGCAGCAAGATTGTTCAAGAAGAGAGATTCAGAAGTTGCGACTTACGATCAGCTTGCAGACAAATTGATGGTTATAGCGGATAAAGAGGAGAAATTATTCAGGGAGCTGGAAAAGGTGATAAGAGATGCACGATAACTTTGCCATAGAGATTAATGATCTTACAAAGACCTACAAAGGGAAAAAGCACCCTACGCTTAACGGGTTGAATCTCAATATTCCGTTCGGATCTCTGTTCGGACTGCTTGCGCCAAACGGAGCTGGAAAGACAACCACTATCGGTGCAATTTGCGGGTTGAGAAAATTTGAAACGGGTTCTATCTATGTTAATGGACTGTCGGTCAAAAAAAACCTTAATCAGATTAAATCCGTTATAGGTCTTGTGCCTCAGGATATCGCACTCTTCCCTTCATTAACAGCTGGGGAAAATCTTAGAATTATAGGAGGGATATATGGAATAGCAACTCCGGTTCTAAAGAAACGAATTGATGATTTGCTTGATCTTTTTGACCTTAACGGAAGCCGGAATAATATAATATCAAACTATTCCGGTGGTATGAAAAGAAGAATCAACCTGATAGCAGCGATGTTGCATGAGCCTAAGGTTCTGATTCTGGATGAACCCACAGTGGGGGTTGATGCCCAATCAAGGAAGTTGATACTTGATAAGCTTAAGGAGATAAACAGGACCGGAACAACAATACTTTTTATATCTCATTATCTTGAAGAGGCTGAAGAGATTTGTGACCAGGTGGCATTTATCGACAACGGCAGGGTAATAAGCCAGGGTTCTCCTAAAGAGCTGATTGAGAAGAATTGCAGGTGCAATAACCTGGAATCTGTCTATTTATGTCTTACCGGGAAACAAATGAGGGATTGTAATGGGTAGATTCAGATATTTATTATACAAGGATTATCTCTTGCTTGTAAGGGACATTGCAGGACTTCTGCTGATGTTTGTAATGCCCATATTGCTTGTTGTCCTTATGTCAACATTGCAGAACAGTACATTTAATGTTGTAAATGACATACATGTCCCTCTGTTATTAGTTAATAAAGACAAGGGAGAACTGGGAAAAGCAATTGACAAGGAGATCACCGGTTCGGGAATATTTGATGTTACAACCATTCTGGAAGGTAAGGAGCCATCCCTGGAAGATGTTGAAAAAGAAGTTGCTACAGGTAAATTTATGTTAGGTATATATCTGCCTGAAGGTGCCACCGAGAAGATTCGCACAAATGTGAAAAAGTATGTTGTTTGTGCTTTTAATGGTATAGACAGTGTCCCTCCAAAAGAAGATGTGGATCTGTCTATATTTATTGACCCCACTACAAAGGCCTCTTTTTATTCTGTCCTTATGAGCACATTGAAGGAAAAGGCACAAAAGGTACAGTTTGAATTCATTTTAAAGGAGATGACAACTGAGGTGAATAAGTTAAGCCCTATTCCAATCTCTACAAATAAATTTTCCGGCGATCAGGTGTCGCTGAAGAGTAAGTTTGCCATTCTCAAGGGTAACAAAATAGTTCCCAATTCTGTACAGCATAATGTACCTGCATGGACACTGTTTGCCATCTTTTTTATTGTCATATCGTTAGCAGGAAGTATAATAAAGGAGAGAGAGGAGGGAAGCTTTACAAGGCTTCTTACAATGCCTTGTACATATACTGAATATTTGTTAAGCAAGTCAATTATTTACATTATTGTTGCTCTGCTTCAGTTTGGAGTCATGCTGCTTATAGGTGTCTATCTGCTTCCTCTTATCGGGCTTGAATCGCTTAATCTCGGGAGTTCAATTCCGGCGCTATTTATTCTCGCTCTCTCCTCTGCCCTGGCAGCAATAGGTTTTGGGGTATGCATCGGCAATATCTCAAGGACATATCAACAATCTTCTGTATTCGGGTCAATTTCCGTAGTAATGATGGCTGCTGTCGGCGGAGTATGGGTGCCCATATTCCTTATGTCAGAAACAATGCAGCTTATAAGCAAGTTGTCGCCGATGAACTGGGGACTGTCTGGTTTCTACGACCTTTTCCTGAGAAACGAAGGTCTTATGGCAATCATTCCGGAGAGTCTGGCATTGATTGCTTTTGGAACGATTTGCTTTATATTTGCAATTATATACAACAACAAACACCGCCTCGACCTCTAATTAGCACATTAACCCATTAGCACATACCACCATGGACGAACTTATTCTTAAACTTAAACAACAAATTATCGATGCATTAAATCTGGAAGAGATAACTCCGGAGGATATTGATACAGATGCACCTCTTTTTATAGAAGGATTGGGATTGGATTCCATTGATGCCCTTGAACTAGTAATTTTACTTGAGAGAGAATACGGAATCCGTATGGAAGACCCGAAAGCTCATAAAGAGGTTTTCAAATCTGTCAGGACACTTGCTCAATTTATTGAAGAGAACAAAAAAATCTGAACCAGGAGATATATGGAATGTTTGCTTTAGACATTAAAACCATACTGCTAGGTTATGTGCTTACTAATATTGTCAGCACAATCGTAATAATTGAACTATGGCACCAGAACAGAAGGCGCCTTAAGGGAACATCATTATGGGTTGCTGATTATATTCTGGTCACAGTATCTCTCTTTTTAATTATTATGCGGGGGATAATACCGGATTGGATGTCAATAGATCTGTCCAACACTATGGTTATAACCGGAGCCCTTCTTGGTTTAATTGCTCTGGAGCGGTTTACAGACAAACAAGGCATTCAGGTACATAATTACATATTAGTAGTTCTCTTTCTTTTAGTTCACCTTTGGTTCACTTTTGTTGAGCCAGATCTTGCCATACGTACATTGAACATATCAGCAGCAATGCTTATTATATGCTTCCAGTGTGCATTTCTTATTTTTTTCAGGATCTCCGGGGAGATGCGAAAAGTTGCTTCTGGAGTTGGAGTTGTTTTCATTTTCTATTGCCTCATTAACATTGCACGAGTTGGGGAATTTTTTGTAAGGGATCGTTCAATTAAGGATTTTTTCCTTTCGAATGAGTTTGATGCACTAGTTCTTATTAGTTATCAGATACTTTTTATCCTCCTTACGTATAATCTTGCCCTTATGTTTAACAAGAGGTTACTGGTGAGTATTGCCACAGAAGAGGAAAAGTATTCCAAGGCATTTCACTCATCACCGTATGCAGTAATATTAACCAGACTGACTGACGGGAAAATATTCGAAGTGAACAGAGGATTCTCAAAAATATCAGGATATAAAAATTCTGAAATACTGGGTAAGTCGACTCTTGAAATTGGCTTATGGGACAAGGAAGATGATAGATTATGGGTTGTTGAGGAACTACTTAATGGCAGAAGTATAAATGAGAAGGAATTTGTATTCAGGAATAAATCGTATCAAAAAATAATTGGTCTTATGTCTGCCGAGGTAATAATACTAAAAAACGAAAAGTGCATTTTATCATCAATTAATGACATAAGCAATCGTAAAAAGGCAGAAGAGGATCTATACGAAAGTGAGAAACGATTAAAAGAACTAAATGCAACCAAGGATAAGTTTTTCTCGATTATAGCACATGATCTTAAAAGTCCGTTCAATGCAATAATTGGTTTTAGTAATCTTCTAGATGAGCAGATACATAAAAAGGATCAGGAGGGTATTGAGGAGTATGTAGGTATAATCCGCAATTCATCACAAAGAGCAATGGACCTTCTAACCAATCTTCTTGAATGGTCCCGCTCGCAAACAGGAAGAATGGAATACAATCCGGAATATGTCGAACTTGTTGCGCTTATTAATTATGTGACAGAGTTGTCAGAAGATACTGCAAGACAAAAATCCATCTCTATAAAGAAAGAGTTGCCACAAAATATAGACGCTTTTGCCGACAAGGCAATGCTAAGTGCCATTTTAAGAAACCTTATCTCCAACGCAGTTAAATTTACAAACAAGGGAGGCACCATAGTTATCTCCGCTACTCAGAATAAGAAGGAGGTGATTGTTGCAATCAGAGATACCGGAATAGGAATCACAGAAGATGGAATCAGAAAACTGTTCAGAATTGAAGAGAGTTATTCAACTACCGGCACACAAAATGAAACAGGTACAGGATTAGGTCTTCTGCTGTGCAAAGAATTTGTCCAGAAGCATGGTGGAAAAATATGGGTAGAAAGTGAACCCGGTAAGGGCAGCATATTCAGCTTTACAATTCCGTTACTTTAGCTGTTTTGCCTGAATCTCAAATATTTTTACGTCAGTATACAAAAACTAGCAGACTCTTTGGCCCGTGTGCCCCAAATACCAGACTTTGTTCAATATCTGCTGTTTTAGAGGGGCCTGAGATAAATACTCCGTAACCACATTCATTCACACAATCGTATGCTTCACCCATATCCCTTACAAGTTTTTTAGAATCCAGCAGAATTATCACTTTCTGAGCAATAAACGGAAGCAAGCGGTTAGGGAAACAATTATCATCGAGCCATATGGCACCATTTTCGGCAACTCCGAACCTTCCCTCTAACTGAATGGTTTCAAGTTTGTCTAGCTTGTCTTTAGAACAGTTGTCGGAATATTCTTCCCAAATTTCCATGTCACTAAAAGCAACACATTCGTGATAATTCTTACGGATGTATTCATTAGCATCATCTTTACAGTTAAACCCTGTAAAATCTGCTCCGACATTCTTAACACTCTCCTTAAACTCAGACATAAGATCAATTGCCATTAATATGTTATCTCTGCTCATTTAATATCCTCCATCTGTTTTTATAAGTTGTTCTTTCCGGCATTTTCGGTATACCACTTTTTGAACGATTGTCTTGGAACAGCCGGCAGTTCCCTTTCCCATCCCCAGGCATTTATGTGGCTGTATATTATCCCGCGTGGCATCCATTTTAATGCAAGCCTCACCATTTTTCCGGAGAAATCATATAGAGAGCTTTTGGATAAAACATACCCGGCAATCTTAAGCACTATCCCTTTAACAGGTGAGAGAAGTCTCTTTTGGGAGAGTTCCTGGCGCCATTTGTATAACTGATCGTGAATGTCAATCTTAACAGGACATACATTTGAACAGGACATGCATAATGAAGATGCAAAAGGAAGATCGGTGTTTCTTTTTATATTGTATGAAGGTGCTAGAATTGAACCTATTGGTCCGGGTATAAGGTAGCCGTAGCTGTGACCTCCGCTTCTTCTGTATACAGGGCAGGTGTTCATGCAGGCCCCGCAACGGATACATTTGAGGGAACTACGGTGAGTGTCACTTTTAAGGCGATCGGACCTGCCATTGTCAACAATAACAATGTGCATTTGTCCTCCGGGTCTTGGTTTACGGTAATGCGAAGTATAGGCTGTTATTGGTTGTCCGGTGGCGTTGCGTGCAAGCAGACGTGTAAATACAGCAAGGTCTCTTGTCTGAGGGACTAATTTCTCTATACCCATACAATGGACCTGGACAGGTGCAGAATGTACGCCCATATCTGCATTTCCTTCATTGGTACAGACAACCACGGTACCTGTTTCAGCAACAGCAAAGTTGACACCTGTTATTGCCACACCGGCCGACAGAAATTTCTCCCTTAAATGGGTGCGTGCAGCAGATGTAAGTAGAACCGGGTCAGACATCCCCTTTGGAGTGCTGAGCTTTTCATGAAACAGTTCACCAATCTCCTCTTTTTTCAAATGGATGGCTGGCAATACTATATGACTTGGTGGTTCTTTCCGGAATTGTATTATTCTCTCCCCTAAATCTGTGTCGACAACCTCTATTCCCCTTTGTTCAAGATAGGGATTCAGTCCGCACTCTTCGGTAAGCATGGATTTGCTTTTTACTATCATTTTTGCATTATTGCAGGAGACAATCTTGTAAATGATCTCGTTGAATTCCTGTGCATCATTTGCCCGATGTACTTTAACGCCATTTTCCATGGCACTTTTTTCAAATTCTGACAGATAAAAGTCGAGATTTGACAATACTTGCTCTTTTATGCATGATGCTCTCTCTCTCAGCTCCTCCCAGTCTGCTACAGACCGGGCTGCCTTATCACGCTTCTGGCGGACCATCCAAAGAGTCTTGTCATGCCAGTCGGCGCGGGACCCGTCCCGGAGAAAGATACCCGCCTTGTAGGAGTGTCCTTTCATAATCGGTTGTTATTAAGGATTTCGGCAATGTGGACAACCTTTATCTTCTTGTTTTGCCTTCTTATTATCCCTTCAAGATGCATCAGACAGGACATGTCTGTAGCAGTTATAATTTCGGCACCATTCCGTTCATGGTCGCTTATTCTGTCCTTTCCCATTTTTACAGAGACATGAGGCTCAAATATCGAAAAAGTACCACCAAAACCACAGCACTCATCCTCCCGGTCAAGGGTTACAATCTCAATCCCCTTTGCCTTTTCAAGCAAACTGAGGACCTTGGAATACCTTGTTGTGATCAGCTCAGATGAAGATCCCAGTTTAAGGCCCCTAAGACCGTGACAACTTTGGTGAACTCCCACCTTATAGGGGTAATCAATTTTAAGGTCATCGATTTTTAGAATATCTGTAATAAACTCACATAATTCGTAGATGTTTGCCCTTACTCTTTTTACTTGCTCTGTCTGCTCAAGAATATTGTAGTGTTCCTTAACATGGTAGGCACAGCTACCGGAAGGTGTGACTATGTAATCAAACTCGCAGAAATTGCGGACAAAGTTCCGGTATATTGGAATTGCCTCCTTTTCGGCACCACTGTTGGCCAAAGGCTGTCCGCAACATGTCTGTTTTTCCGGATACACTACATCTATATCAAGTTTTTGCAATAATTCAAACGTGGCAATGCCTACCTGAGGATAGAACTGGTCAATATAGCAAGGTATGAAAAGGCCGATACGTAATTTATCCATTCTTATATGGTATTATTTGGAACCTCTTATTGTGTACATATTGTAACCCACCTTTCTGATATTTTCTATCGTCTCCCGGTAAGGAGTGTCACAGACATCTGTAAAGCCAACCTGAAAGTCCTCACCATCGAATCTTCCTGTGGTTGCCTGATCGGAGAACTGGTGCCAGTGTGTACCTATTATATTTGGGTGACGCAGAGCAGATTCAACGTAAATATAATATGCTTTGCCTCTCTCTTCCTGATTTGCAGTCTCTACAAGGCTAGGATGGAACAGACCTCTGTCTAGTGCCCCGAAATGGAACTCGCCAATCATAACCGGCTTGTCTATTCCTTCCGGCAGGCTGAATGATGCAAGTGAGCGGCGGTAAATATTATAGCTGATTACATCGCAGTATTTAGCACCAATCCGTAATGCGGTTTCGTTAGAACCGGCAAAACGACATCCCATATACAGCTTGTCCGGAGCTACCTTTTTAAACTCGTCCCTTACATTCTTGAAATATGCCTCGGTAATGACAGCAGTAAACTCAAGACAGTCATTGTATGAGCCTGATGCAGGTTTTTCCTGTGATTCAAGCAGTGCCTCCCAGCCAGAATAATCAGATTTCCATACTTTGTTCAGAGCCTCTATTCTTTTGTATCTTTTTTTCAGACGTTTAACCATCTCTATTTTTGCCGGCTGAGATGCCGGTGACTGTAATGTCCACTCTGCCAATGCTGCAGGGCCTCCCCACGAGATTTCGTTGTCTACAAAAAAACCGAAACACCAAGGGTCGTCAAGCTCTTTTTTACGGTCTAGCAGTTGCTTTCTGAAGCTGGTGCGAAATTCCGGATGGAAAGGATCTTTAAACTTCCACCATGCATTGTTGCTTCCTTCTATGTCTGGCGATTTTAATTCGAACCTGTCTGTATAAGGAGTTTTATCCATCATACAGATTGACTTGTCGGAACTGTTGGCTATGGTGTTCATTCCCCAGCTTTTTAACCGTTTGTGAGCCATCTCAGCATATTTACTGCGCCAGTTTTCTCCATATTTGCGCTTAATGTTTGCAGCCGAGAAATCATAGGTTTTTTTGATATTACGGGCAACGTAGTAGGGGTAGAGCAACTCGTCGCGGGTAGTATAGAATTCTGCAAACGGATCACCCTCTTTTGGCAGGCATGTAAAATAAAATTCCCTTCCATCAAGTGGAGTGACGGCACATGACGGAGTTACGCGTACCACACCGTGTGACCAGTATAAATACCCTTCCGGATCTACCATCCACCATTTATCATCTATTTTTTTTACATAGAAGTGTCCTGTGGCCCTTTGACGGGGACCATTTTTCCATCCTCCGTATACAGAACGGTCAGATGGACCGGGATTGGCCTCAATATCTGCCAGTTCTCTTTTTAGCTCTTCCTTAAGGTCGTTGTCCGACTTTGTCTTTCCGGGCCAATCCTTATGTATGAATTGCCCATAAATATCAATAAACGGAAAAAACTTTTCCGATGGTAAAAACATCCATGAAGGCATCTGCTCATCCGGACCCACTTTTGCTACTACCTTTTTGATTCCCCACTTCCAATCCTGCTTTGCCCTGTTGATAAATACCACAATCCTCGAAATTTCACCGGTGCCATCCAAAGATGATGTAAGTGGAGAGAGCTTATACGGAGTGTACCGCATACCTGTCAATTTTGCCTCAACGTCTGGATAGGGCGGTTTTGAGGGAATTGATATAGTCAGCTCCTTGAGTCCTCCGGCAGGCACATTCAGACGACTGACAACCACGCCTGTGCCCTTGTCGGGGTCGGCACCGGGATTCTCCAGTCTTACGGTTATTGTAACATCCCCTTTATCATCAAAATTCTGAAGTTCCACCATTATCTGGTTGCTTTTACCGATGTTCCACAAACCTTTTATGGACACACCCGGATATAGATTGTTTCCCTTATTCTCTATACAAATGATATTATCCTTTCTGTCGATGGACGCACCATACAATGCTGTGACACTCTTTAAGGGAGTTGTTGCAGCATCGAATAAGACAATATCGCTCTCTGTATGATTCTGTGCCATTGTCAAACTGCATATAGCAAGATTTGAAAGGCAGAAAAGTACCGTTTTT
>CAZREC010000057.1:0-15642 GCA_964599025.1 uncultured Muribaculaceae bacterium
AATCAGATACAAACAAAAAAGACCGTAGGAATTTTTACTTTGTGTTAATTGTCTTTTATATGAATTTCTGATGTAAATATTTTCATCTAATATTTTAAGTGTGCTGGATGGGTGGAGGTTTGATATCACATACTTTGATTCTATCATCTCGTCATTGGAAACAACTACTCCCTTTAATTGGTCCCTCTCCAGAACAATTCTTGTTACCTCTGAGTCTGTCATAATTGTTCCTCCGTTCTTCCTGATCTCATTGGCCAATGCAACAGCTACCTGATTAGAACCATCTCTGAAACGGTATGCACCCTGGATATTTGAATTATTTGTTATAGCATGCAGATAAAAAGGTGTACACTCCTTTACTCCCGCATAAAGAAGCGATGTCCCCCACAACACTTCTCTTAGCTTTGTATCTGAAACAATATTTTCAATTTCTGCTATTGCAGACCGCGTAAAATAATCCATACCGTTTCCTGAGAATATTCCGGTTTTAAGGACATTCACAGATGAGAGTTCACCAACTTTTCTTATAGTATCGGAATATCTCTTAATTGATTCGTGCTCAATTGGAAATTGGGAAGAGAGGGACTCAACAAAATTATCATGCCCCATAGCCAGAGAATAATGTTCGTCACCAATATGGATATGGTCATATCCATTTTCATTAAGACGCTCAATTTTAAGCGAATCCATTATTCCAAAATATGAAAAATACTGATGAAGTATCTCTCCTTTATCCAGACTTCCCACATAGTGAATAGAACTGTCAATTGTTTTACCCTTTCTTACAAATGATTGAAAAAGTCCTCCTATCTGCCTGTTTTTCTCCACTACACAAACATTCATTCCCTCCTTACTCAGGACAAGAGCGCATTCGAGCCCTCCCAGACCACTGCCTATCACTATGACATCATACCTTTTCACTTAACTCTTTTTTAAATATATAAATAGTATTTGATGTTAACCTGTCGTTTCTTAGGACTTCAAGTGTACAATTCATGTTGCCGGCCCATTGTCCGATCTGTAAGTTGTCAGTAAAACAAGGAGACTGAACGGCTTTGTTAAAACCAATTAAATTTATTGAAAACCATTCAGAAAGACGTGTTATCCTGTGATCTCTCCTTTTACCAGAATCTCCGTCCCTGACTATTACCATCCCGCCATCATTCATGTTATTGACGCATTTTGCAAGCAGCATCTCCTGATCAGATAACGGAAGGTAATGGAGCATATCGTTTAAAATGAAAACATCGCTTGCTGCCATTTCATATTCCGTGGCATTGGCGGTTTTAAAACATAACCTTTCGTTTACCGAATAACCGTTGGAGGCAATTTCTATTTTATCTTTATCATAGTCGATTCCTAATATAACTCTTTTTTTTGAAAGAGCTCCCAACATATAACATAAAGGGCCGTATCCGCATCCGATATCGGTTATTGTAGCATCTAAAGGAATTATCTCGTGAAAGATTCTGTAACTCCTCTCCATTTTCATTTTTATTCTCATATACCACTCCAGTACAGGACCTTTATATATGTAATTTGCCAGTACCGCATAGTAAAAGAAATGATTCGTTGGAGTATCGAACCTGCTTCTCAAGAGATTATACTCTCTCCGCATAAAGCTTGCTGTGAGCTTTGCCCTTTCCTGATAACTATCTCCAAAGTCACTGTTGTCAGCAGTAATCCTGTTTAATATTCTGTAACCTATCACTCCATGCTTCACATAAAAGGGCTGCTGCTTGGATACCAGGTTGCCATTTCCGTAAATAAGCACCGGTATAATATCAAGCGACAACTCTTTTGAGAGCAGGAACGCCCCCTTATGAAACCTGTGAATAGTCTGGTCGGGTGATCTTGTCCCCTCCGGAAAGATTAGTACAGAATAACCCTGCGAAACTTTCTTTCTCACTTCATCTATATGTTTCTCAACACCACCTTTGTTGTAAATGAAGCCTCCATATCTTACAATATGGCCGAAAAAAATTGAGTTCCATACCCATTTATTTGTCATCATCACAATTTTAGGGGTAAGTGACAATAACATAAGAATGTCTATAAATGATTGATGGTTTGCAATTATGATTCCTGGTCTGGAGAAATTTTCGCCATGCGGGTTTTCCCTGAATATCCGTACTGTCGGAGATAATTTTACCGGTAAGAACACAAACAATTTTATCATTTTATGGAACAACTCCTTTTTATATCTGGCAGGTACAGGTACAAGGGCAGCCAGTGCAATATATATCGCACCTGTTATACAAATGGTAGAAAAAGCAGAAAATGTAAGCAACATTAAAAGCACTCCTGATATTGTGTATGGTTGCAGTCCCTTTTCAACCTGTGATGTTATGAAGAACCTGAAAATTATAGGTTGTATTGTAAATGCAACACCCCATACCGCAAACATTCCTAAAACCGAGATTAGTGAAACCGACTGCAGGGCAGGATGTCTGGCAAAAAGAAGAGAGCCCATGCCAATGATTACAGTGAATGTAGAGAAGAAGATTGCTGTTTTGTGTGACGAAAGAACCATCTTTTTTCTTGCAAATTCATTCTGGAGCCCGTCAAGTACAAATATGCTGAAATCGTCCCCAATACCAAAAATGAATGTAGATAACAATATATTGACAATATTGAACGGGATCCCAAACAACGACATCAAACCAAGTATGATTATCCAGCTGACCATCATCGGAATAAAAGCCAGTATTGCAAGTTCAAGTCTGCCGTAGGATATCAGCAGGGTAGCAAATACCAGTATTGAACAGAGAAACAGAATAAAATAAAAATCCTCTTTAATGGCCTTTGCCCATATTCCGGTAAAATGAGCCCTGTCAATTACAACTACTCCGCCAACTCTTGATATCTCATCATATACCTCACTCTTGTCCGAATCTTTAACAAAAAGCTGAGTTATAAGCAGTTTTGAAGAGTCGGACAACTCCATCCACTCCCTGAGTACCTTTGGAACACTATTTAAATTTTTCTCATAGTCGAGGGTTGTATACTCCTTGTTGAGGGTGTTGGCAAACCCGGCAAATGCATCCGGTGCAAAACCCAGGGAACCGGCTTTTTTGTTGAGAATATCAATAGTATGCTCTCTTTTCCCTTTGCTCCAGTACTCATTCCATCTGTTAAGTCTGGCTTTCTGCTCCTCTTCGGAAACCAGGAGATTTCCTATCGATGTGCTCTCAACCGATACTCCCCGTGCCTTAATTCCCGACAACACAGAGTCACATCCGGTATAGGATTTTATGGCATCGTTAAGATTTTTGCCGGAAGAGAGCAGCAATACTCTTGATTCATTTGACTTGAATTTATGGTAAAAGGTATTTTCAGCTTGTTTAACAGACTCAGGTTCGTAATTCAGTTTCATCATATCGCTTTCGAATCTTACCTTTGGAGAGAGGAACAGACCTGCAACAAACAGTATTACAATAAGTGAAACGATCCATCTGTTTTTTTCAAATTTTACTGCATTGAACTTATCTATCCAGTTTATAACCCTGTTCGAAACTGTATCTTTTTCTATTTTGAGAAAATGAGGCAGAAAAACAAGTGAGAATAGAGTTGTCCCGATGAGGGTCAACGCAGAGAAGAGACCAAAATCCTGCAAAAGTGACGATTGCGTAAAAAGCAACCCAAGAAACGCACCAACTGTTGTAAAACTGCCAACTGTAAGAGGATAGGCAAGCTCTTCAATAAGTTGTTCAACTGATCCTACATGTTTGAGATGAATAAGAATATGTATCGAATAACTAAGTGCTATACCCATAACCATTGCTCCTGAGCCTATTGCAATTGCAGATACACCGCTTTGATCGAAAGAGATAAATGTGAGGGCAAAAAGGACACCAAAAACTGCCGGCAGTAGCAGTAGGAAAATTGAATACATCCTTCTGAAAACAATGTAAAGTAGGAATACTATTATAAAAAGTGCAATACTCAGCGTAATGAAGGTATCAGATTTAATCTGTCTGGCATTGTATACCCCCACTGTCGGCCCCCCCATAAACATTACCTCGGTCCCGGGAAAAGTCTTCTCGACCTTTGTCCTGGCAGACTCAAGCGACGAAACTAGCATATCATTGGCACTAGTGTTGCTGCTTGTGTAAACCGGTGTTATAATATATAGCAACGTAGTGTTGTCGGCCGAAAGAATGTGGTCACCGACCATATTATACTCCATCCCCGATTGCAGCTTCTGAAGCGATGAAAGAAGTGGAGTTCCTATGTTAAAAGGATCTTTTCCGTAGAAAGATGATATTGTATTCCCTGCTGGTGACAGCAGCGCAGAAAGTCCATTTTTAAGATTCTGTTCAACAGCCTCTTCCTGTATCAGGGAGTCGAGTCTTGAAAAATCCTGTCTGGTAAGAAACAGTGGAATGTTATTATAGATAAAATCTGACATTGATTCTCTTTCAGAAGCATCTACCTTTAGCCTGCTCTCCCTTATAAGTTCATCCCCGGCTGTGCTTAAAATTTCTTTCTCAAAAATTTCTGCTGCAGCTATCAACTTGTCTGCTGGTACTATGTTAAGGCTGTCTCTGCTCTTTATTAGGATGATTATTTTATCCTTTATTTTAATCTGAGAGAAGAGTCTTGCACTCTCAGCCGATGCATTGCCTTTTGGAAAAAAACGGGTGAAATCTTCTTCAAATTTTATATGGAGCGAGGCGTACAACATTAGTGCACCAATCACAGCTAGTGATAAAAAAACCACCCACCTTGACCTTGACAACCAATGGTACAATGCTATGAATAATCTGCTCATTTCTCAGTTTTTCTAACAATCAGCAACAGGGAGTATGTGATAATGAAACCTGCTAATGCAGCTATCACAGCAAAAACGATACTTCCAATAAGATATGTCTTAAATCCTCCTGCGATTGAGGCCAATGAGAGTTCAACCGGAATAATGTCGGCAGGAAGGCCAAGCAACCATGCTCCCGTTGCAAAACTTCCATACAAAATAAAAGGGATCATAGGAGGAATGCTTATGTTTGAAGCGACCAAAACAAGCAACTTGTTCAGTTTCAGAAAATGAGCAGCAAGTACAGCAGTCACCATCTGATACCCCCATAAAGGGACAATTCCGAAAAAAAGGCCAAGTCCTACAGCACATGCAATTTTAAAATTGCTCTCCTTAGAATGGGTGATATTATCATTGACAAAATTCTTAATGTTTTCCCTGGTAAAGCCTTTGAAAAAACGTAATGGCCAGTACCAGAGCAGTGCATATAAAACAAATAATGTGTTAAGTATGCTTATCCTTGTGAAGTCTTTGAATGGCCTGAAATGAGATATCCTTTCATTTTTTGGAGGGTAGTATACCTTTACCGGAATGTTTTTTACAGGAACTCCCTTCCAGGCTGCCCTTACCATTGCCTCCAGTTCAAACTCATACTTGCCCGAGATAAACTTCATATCTTTAAAAGGTCTGAGGGGGTACAGACGGAAACCTGACTGAGTGTCCGTCAGCTTAATTCCGGTTTCTGCCCGGAACCAGAAGTTTGAGAATTTGTTTGCAAAGGTGCTTTTTTGCGGCATATTCTCAGATGAAAGATCGCGTGAGCCAATCCATAATGTCTCTTTTTCCTTTGAAGCCGCCTCAGTTAAGCGTGGAATATCCTCCGGGTAATGCTGCCCGTCTGAATCTATTGTTATTGCATAATCATACCCAAGCCTTAACGCATGACGGAAGGCTGCTTTTAAGGCTGCTCCTTTTCCCCTGTTCTCCGGAAAAGTAATTGTCATAATTCCGGTCAGCTTTTCAAGAATTTTTTCCGTACCATCAGTAGAACCGTCATTTACCACAATTATATTGCTGCAATGGTTCATGCACCCCTTTACAACACGCTCCAGAGTATTACAGTTGTTGAATGTAGGTATTATTACAACTAAATTCATACTAATGTTGCTTTTATTTTACTGACGAGCCTGCCCGAGTTATTTACTGAAACATTGACATCTGTCTCTTCTCCAGTTCCATTTTTACAGATGACTTGAATTGTAAGACGATTGTCCAGCTGAGGGTCAACCATTCCCATAAATTTGCATTGGGAGATACTCATAAAATGAAGATCTTTGCCCAGTACGGAGCATATGCACTCCCTTACAATCTGAATTGTACATACCCCCGGAAGTACCGGTCTGCCCGGAAAATGACCTTCGAAAAGCTTATCCTGTGGATTCAATTCAACCACAAACTCATATTCCATCGGCTCTTTTTCTGTGAATGACAATATTTTATATAGGTGAGGCAGAAGCATCGGGTAGTGTTGTTAATTTTATATACAGCTTTAAATGTGGGTGTTCTATACTTAGTACCGTTGGCCATGAATCTTTGTAGAGAGTAAAATACATTACCGTTTTGGTAATGCTTCCTGCTCTTTCAAGCGCTGACAACCTTGATGATGAATCGATATTGTATCGGATATTCGGGAAAAAATCGGGTTTAAGCAACATAGAAAAATCGTTTCTCAGAAGATATAACGCTCTTTTGTTATTTAGCGGTTGTATGCAGTAATGAGTTATATACTCCCTCCTGTTTATCTCCATATCAAATACGGTCAGTCCGAAATGAGATGTCAGTATAAACCGGTAGTGCTCTTTATCATACTTTTTCAGCAACAACAACCCGCTGAATTCATCATCCCTGAAATTCATCTGAAGCTCAAATATCTGTGTATCGGGGAGAGAATCAATTACATGAGGAACACTCCCGACAACATTACGTCCCGTTTTTCCAATCCTTACACTATCCTTTAGAGTAGAACATGCAGAGAGAGTCAGCAGAAATATAAAACTAAAGTATACGAAAGCTTTCATCACTTTTTATAGTGTTAAATTTTGGCCGGGTGAAATTATATATAGTAGAACTTTTTGCCCCCTCGTCAAGCTGAAGCTCTAAAATATCAAGTGATACCTTGTCGAATGTAACTGAAATTTTCCTGATTATGTCTGACACCCCTTTATTGGAAGGGACCACAAACACAAAAATCTTGCTATCATTCTGGAAATATGTGATTTTATAGGACGAATCCATACCTGTAAGTTTCCCTAAAAACGATGCTTCAATCAAACCCTTCATCTCTTTCATCATTGGGTTATTTTTCAGGTCAATTGTCTGAGCCTTACCATTATTGATAATTTTGAGTCTGTTCCCGTTAATTATCATATGATATTTTATTGGAGTATCATACAGAAATGCAATCTTGTCCTCCTTTAAGTATCTGAATATACCTTTAGAGACCATTTTCCTGTTCAGCATCTCCAGGTTCTTCTCCTGAGTAAACTGTGCCTCCGTTGAAAAAGTTGATTCAGCCTTGTTTTTGAGCGACATCTCAAATTGTGATATCTCCTGCTGTGACATTGGTTTCATCTTATCTTCTGCCATCGTTCCGTTTGAATAAACCGGAATCGACATAAGAAAAGAGAGTAAAAAATATAGATAAACCTTTTTCATAGACATACAATTTTATATTCCTTCTCCTTCATTACCGATAATATCTTATCAACCAGAGATGTACAATTTGGCATACGGTCGTGAAGTAATATTATTGCTCCCGGAGAGAGCGATCTTCCAACTTTTTTCAGTATCCTCTTTTCTGATCTGCCCGTAGTGTCGAAACTCCTGATACTCCATCCTACTGATTTTAATTCAAGAAACTTAACGGCAGCTGCAATGTTGGGGTTTGTAACACCATAAGGCGGACGAAACAGACTTACCTTTGTGCCGGAAATCTCCTCAACTGTCTCTTTGCATCTGGCAAGATCATCAATAACCGCTTGTCCGGAAAATATGGTGAAAGATGGCTTGTGACAATATGAGTGAATCCCAAGAGTATGCCCCCCTTCTACTATCCTTTTTATTATTTCCGGATACTTTGCTGCATTCTCCCCAATTACAAAGAATGTCGCCTTTATCTCATTTTTCTTAAGAAAATCCAGTAATTCAATTGTATATACGGGGTGGGGACCATCGTCAAAAGTGAGTGCTACTTCCTTTAATTCTGTATTTATCCTGCATTGTGACCTCATGAATATTCCCCATCCCATCTTCAGCGATGCCGTAAGAACAATCGCCGCCAGAATAAGAAAAATGGCCACTAATGCAATGAATAATATCATAATTCTGCTCTTTTAACAATAACTACCGACAACTGATCTCTCAAATGTTTGTCTATAATAAGTATCTTATTGATATCATGGTCTTTGTTAAAAACATCACATGCTAACCATAGTGCAAAAGCTGTTGAGGTAGGATATTCTCCGCAGAGCTCTTTAAAGTTTACGACAGGTCCTATGTTATTTATCTGTAATTTATCAAGATTATCCACCCCGCAAAACACTTTATCAATATCGCCGAATTTTAAACAATAATCCGAAGGTAAACCCTCCCTTGAAAATGTCTCCACTGTTATAATTTCTGCTATTGATGAATCATCCGGACGAGAACTGAAAATAAAGAAATGAGAACCCTCACCGGGTGATGAATGGCGCCACACCCCCATCCTGCCAAGAAGATGACTCTTTGTAGGTGTCATTTCGTCCAACCCTCCAACAAGAATATTTTCGCACGAATCCTCCTGTAATTTGAGCATAGCATCAATCATTGCCGCTTCGAATGAAGTTCCTCCGTGCACAAATGTGTTGTTGTAATTTTTCTCACCTGTAAGCAGAGCTACCTGTGCGCCAATTGTATTGGAGGTACTTTGAATGAACGATGTAGGGTTAAGCATCCTCTCACTGTTTTCAAAAATTGAATTCAGAAATTTTTCGGTATCGGATAGACAACCCCATCCTGTTCCCGTTATTATTCCATCCAATGAATTAATACGACTCTCCTTAAGGCACATAAGAGCAGACGCAACACCCATCCTTATAATCCTGCTCATTCTCCTTCGTGCTCCTGGATCTGGAATAAATTCCTTATAGTCAGGTTCTCCTGCATCAGGGAAACCTCTGTTTACCATAGGAGGAGATATCCCGGCCTTACTGTTGATATATACTTTTTTATCCAGCATGAGATTATCTATTATATGAGCTAAAAATAAGAGTAGTGCAATTTCCTCCGAAACCGAATGAATTTGTTATTACAGATCTCATCCCTTCACGTTTGATACACAATGTCTCCGGGATAAGTTCCATACCGGCCATAGGTGTGGAAAAATTCAGGTTTGGCCAGATATATCCATAGTAGAGACTTAAAATTGAATAGACCGACTCTACACCACCTGCAGCTCCCAGGGTATGACCGGTAAAACCCTTTGTTGAGCTGAATGGCGGGACTTTGTTCCCGAAAATTCTTGTCAATGCAGCCCCTTCCGAAGCATCATTATTTGGAGTACCTGTTCCGTGGACATTTATATAATCAATTTCGTCATTACGTAACCCACTCATTGTGATAGCCTTTTTCATGGCAAGATAGGCCCCCTCTCCCTCTGCAGAAGAGGCTGTCTGGTGAAACGCATCATTAGCATTGGCATACCCGCTTATAACTCCATAAACTTTATCGGGAGAAGCTTTTGCAGACTGCAGTACAAGAAATCCTGCCCCTTCACCAAGATTAAGTCCTGCCCTGCTATCGTCAAAAGGTCTGTTTGGCTCCTTATCCAGAATTCCAAGAGACGAAAAACCGTTTACAGTAAAATTACAAAGAGCATCGGTGCCCCCTACAACAGCAATATCCAGCATACCATACTTAATCATTCTGGCACCCAGCATTATTGCATTGTTTGCAGATGAACATGCAGTGCTTATTGTGGTTACAAACCCTGAAATTCCCAGATAATCTGCAATAATCTGTGTGGAGGTGCCACAGTCGTGTCCGATAAGCTCCCTAAGCCTCCCTTTGCTGTTATCATCTCTGAAAACCTTGTAGAACTTCTCGCTTACATCCATTCCTCCTACTGAAGTTGCCGATACTAACCCGATTTTCAACTCATTAGTGTTACTCTCCTTAAATCTGCACAACCCTGAATCATCAAACGCCTCCTTTGCAGCCAGTAAACCCAGCAGAGTAGTTCGTGAAAATATTTTCTGCCTTGGCAGGTCAAGCATTTCAATAATCTCATCATTCGAATATTTGACCTCACCCACCTTTGCATCGTGGCTTGATTTAAACAGCGAGAGAGGCGCAATACCGCTTTTGCCTGATTTCAAGCCCTCTATCTGAGATTCTACCCCAATTCCAAGGGCCGTGACAACTCCTATTCCTGTAATTAATATCTCATCATTCATAATCCAGCCTTTTAAAGAGTTCAAGATGCAGATCAAATTTATCTCCCATAAGTTCACACCAGCCAACAATTGCAACATTGAGATCAGAATGACCTGCAAAACCAAGAAGAATATCAGCCGCAGCATCTCTCTTCTCCTCCGGTAATATAAAGAAGGTGTTCTCTCCCTGAAACTTATGTTCTATACAAATCTCTCCGAGGACTATATTTGGCAATGTATATACAAAGACCGCGGGACTGGCCATGCTGTCACCATCTATTTCGATTATTCTCTGGTGTTTAATATCTGTATTGAGAGAAGAACTGAAGTTAGCCATAAAGAGACCTCTGTTTTTAGTCGGGATATCCTCTATCCATGGGTTGTTCCTGATTAGAAACGAGGCCCCTGTACTTCCCAGTTTAGATAGATCGTCCATTTTAAAGAACTTCATACTCTTGTTATTCAGCTCCTTGTTACACTCTCTGATAATTGAGCCAAAATCCTTGTCCCCTTTTAGTGAGTATGAATCTATCCGCTTCCATCCCTTTTCCTGAATAGTTAAAGACTCACCTGAGGCAGATTCAAGAGCGTATACCGCAGATGCATTGCACCCGCCAAAACCGGAGGCGGTCTTGACACATCTTACAGATTTGTGTGTTTTGTGCATGCCCGAAACATTTATTGCCATTGGAACCCCAAGCTCTTTAAAACCTAAAGTACCTAATAGTATTTGATTTTTCAGCTGCCAGAAACAGGCTATGCTTTCTATTACTCCCGATGCTCCTAACGTATGTCCCCAGTACGGTTTAAGGCTTTGAACCACACACTTTTGCAGATTTGCCCAGTGAACGGCCTTTGACTCCATTTCGTCGTTGTACAACGTTGCAGTACCGTGTGCATTTACAAAATCTATATCTTCATGAGACACTCCGGCAATTCTCATCGATTGCAGCATGGCCTCTCCCAGACCGTCACCTGTACGGGATGGCGCCGAAAGATGGTTTGCATCGTTGCTCACTGACCCTCCCTCTACAACAACAGGATCGCTATCTTTTGAGATATCTCTTTGTGATGTAAGAATCACGGTTCCTACAGCCTCTCCCAGACTTAGTCCATCTCTTGAAGAGTCATAAGGAAGGCAACGTGTCGGGCTGATTGAATGAAACGCCTGAAATCCTGTAACTACAAAGTGAGAAAGAAGATCTGCCCCAACTACCACAGCATGTGCACATATACCTCTTTCAATCAACCTTGAAGCGGTTATTATTGCATTCACTCCGGAAATACATGCATTTGAAATTACTAACGGAGAAATCCCCATTTTCCAGTAATGTGCCGTCTTGTCAGCCAGATTTGACAGAAATGCCCTCTCGTCTACCTCTTCATCAGTTGCCTTTAAAGCATCAATATCACCCTTGGTTGTTGAAAACAGAAGCATTGTCTCCTTAAAGAAAGCATCCCGGTCCAAAATATTTGAACATTCAACTGCCTCTTTAATAGATAAATTGATGCGTTTCTCCAGATCACAGCCGTCATCCTGAATTCTTGCCCCCTGAAAAGATCTATAATAGAGGGTACTGTCATCT
The DNA here is from genome assembly GCA_964599025.1 of uncultured Muribaculaceae bacterium. Lineage (GTDB taxonomy): Bacteria > Bacteroidota > Bacteroidia > Bacteroidales > UBA932 > Bact-08. Next base: position 11,811 of record CAZREC010000057.1, read on the forward strand.
ATCTCCTCTATCCCGGAATTATAATCTAGAATCGAGGACAGATTCTGTCTTGTAGTAAAACCCAACGGGCTGTAGATACAATCTCCAGCTATATAAACTCTTTTTTTTGCTATTCTGTCAACTTCCATTTTCTCTGCCAGTTAAGAAAAAATTCCGGATTGTTCCACTCCAACACCCCCTCGTTTCCCAGGAATACCTGAATGGAATATCCTGTGGCAACCAGCTCACCGTCTGATTCCCTGTAGATATTGTACTCGAAGTGTATCTTTGCTGCCGGATTATATATGTACTTTGTCTCAATAATGGCAATATCGCCATATATCAAAGGCTGTTTGTATGAAACATGAAGATCTACCACCGGTGCGGTGAATCCTGAATTATAAATATCAAGGTAACCTATCCCATAATGGTCACCAAAAGATTCCCTTCCGTCCTCGAAGTATTTTACATACTCTCCGTGCCAGACTATCTTCATGGAATCCACCTCGCTAAATCTTACCCTCACTTTATTTGTGTGAACCAACGTCTTATGGTTAAGTGTTTCTCTCTTTTTGCGCATATTCTACTGGTTGTTATCTGTGCTCTTTTGTAAAAAAATCTTAAGTTCCGCTGTTGCAATCACCTCTCCGTCAAGTTCAACCTCGGAACTTACAAGAGAAACATCCAAAAATTTCTGAACCTCCCTTGTTGTTGTGTGTAATGTTTCCCCTACAGAAGGTAACCTTACAACCCTGAATTTACTTACGGCCCCTATAAATCCTACAGGAACATCCTCTCCGTTACCTACAAACTCCACACCTGCACATACTGCCGCCGACTGAGCAATATGTTCAATTATACCGGTCTCCTGAAAAACTCCCCCTTCGCAAAAAAGCGATTCATTTTCAGGCGTATAACCTGTATACGAGGCGTCGTCCCTTTTTCCGTAATAAGAATCCACCATCACCATAGGAGCTCTCTGAGGGATATATTTCAGTATACCCTCTCCCGATATCAAGGCTTTCTCAAATACTCCCATATCAAACCCTTTTTATTCCTTTTTATTCTCATTTCGTCCATCTGTTCAGACAACGGATCATCAGGGAAAATCCATGCTTTTCCGGTCTGTAGTGCCATCCTTTTGCACTCATCGTAATCAAAACCATCCGCAATATAATATGTTGGTTGCAGAAGTGTATCGTCAGGCAATATCTTACCTTCATCAAGAGCAATCCTGTGAAGAGGAGTACCTGGATATATTCTCATACCAATATACGGGAAAAAAACAGAATATCGAATTTTTCCGGCATTCTCCATTGTCTCCCGCAGAGTTTTTTTTGTCTCTCCTAAGCCACCAAGTATCAAAAAATGAGCATAATAAATATTATGTTTAAGGCATCTTTCAGAGTTTAGAAGAACATCTTCAAAAGAGAAATTCTTGCCATATCTGTGCATTTGTTCAGTACAGAGTGATTCTGTTCCAAATTCAATATGCTTCAAACCCGAACGTTTAAAAAGAGCCAGAATATCATCTGTAAGGTTGTGTGGCGAAAAGTAAGCTCCCCAATTCACCTTTAATCCGCTTTTTATGATTTTCTCAGCCAGCTCAATATTGTAGTTGTTATGTATATTGAAAACTGAGTCTGTGAAAAAAACATAATTTACCCCCTTCTCTCTATAAAGCTTTTCAAGGTTGCCGACAATAAGGTCGGTGTCCATTGTCCTCACCTTTCTCCCATCGATTATTGGGTAGGAACAGTAAATACAATTGTAGCAGCATCCTCTTTTTGTCTGTATGTTAAGCATTCCGCTTTTCTCCCAGTAAAAATCGGAAAAGGTTTCATTAAAGTTAATTTCGAGTGAATTAAGATAGTCTTTGTGTTTGTTGACAACGATAGTATCTCTCTTAAAATAAACCAGCCCCTCTATATCATAATTACTAGTGCCGGTTATAAGACTTTGAATAAGTCTTCTCAGACTCTCCTCCCCCTCTCCGATTATTCCGTAATCCGGTTTTAAAGTATTCAACAACTCCTTTGGGTAAATGGAAAAGCCAGCCCCTCCAATAATGACCACACCATTTGAATTTGCCCTTATTGTATCAATAATCTCCTTGTAACCAGGTATAAAGCTTGTTCTGTCGAGGGAGTTTGCACCATCTATGTTCCTTAGAGATACACCAATAAAGTCGGGCTCATCTCTTTTAAGAGTGTCGGCCAGGTCAGTGATTGTTCCAATATTCATATCAAACAATGAAACATCGGTTTCAGGCATATTATTCTTCAAGTATGTCTGAAGATATGAAATGCCAATCGGATAGACCGGATAGGGGTCAGCAAGACGATTGGCCGAAACAAGCAATAACTTTTTGTTTATCATATGTTCCAGAAATTGTAATAGTTATACCATTGTTCGGGATATTTTCCAACTATTCTTTCCAGGGTGGCAACATAATCCTTCATAAGTGCAACCACCTTCATTTTATGGGGTTCGTCCGAATAGTCTCCGGCCAGTGTAAATTCAAATTTATACCTTTTATAGCCTGTTCTTACAGCAAAATAAAAAACAACAGGAGCATTAAGCCTTGTTGCAAGTACGAAGGGACCCAAGGGAAAAGCAGCCTTGGAACCCATAAACTCCATGTCAAGATGTTTTTCGCTCTTGCTGAGTCTGTCCCCCTGAATTGCTATGTATTTGCCTTTTGAAAGTGCGTCGCGTATTTCAAAAAGATAGGAGAAGGAATTTTCTGTAATCGGAATTACCCTGAATGTATCAACTTTTTTTTGAGCTTCAAGTATCTTTTTGATACTCTGATATTCATGATCCATCATTACAACCATCATCTCTTTTGAATACTTGTCAAAAAAAGGAGAGCCTATCTCCCAGTTTCCAAAATGTGCCCCGATTATAACCACCCCCTCGGAACTGTTTAAAACATTTTTGACATTATCCGGTTCAGAAAAATCAAAAATATATTCATTGTACTTTCCGGCACTTACCGCTACCCGGTCAATTATAGACTGGCCAAGACTGAAGAAGTTCATATAGAGGAGCTTCAGAGATTTTAAGCGACCGTTTTCAAGAATTTTTCTGGAGTATTTCCAGATTGCAGAGGTTGCCTTAGGTGCAAATGGGATATAGTATATTACAACAAATGCCAGCAATGAATATGCTGCCCCGACACCAATTTTTTTAATCAGAAATACAAACGAGAGGTACCCTAATGTCCCGCCTCTGGATTTTCCGCTCCAATTCTTATTAGAATCATTAGGCTCCATTAATTCTGGAATTAATGAATTGATAAAAATCCTCGAAGGATTTTATCCCGACAAAATCTTTTGCCTTTACAGTAAAACCAAAATTATGCTCTATCAAAACTACCATATCGACAAGATCCAGACTATCCAGATCCAGAGTCTCCATCAGTGGAGCCTCCGGCTTGATAATTGAAGCATCAACCTCAAATTCATCCGCCAGAATCGTGTTTATTTTTTCTATCAGTGCACCGTCTATCATAGTTGTGAGAAAGTTATATTTTATTAATTATCAGAGTAGAATTAGTTCCTCCAAAGCCAAAGGAATTTGAAAGTAAGGTGTCGAAACTATAATCCACGTATTTTCCGGAAATATTCAGTTGTGCCGATGCCTCATCGGGTGTGTTGAAATTTATGGTAGGAGCAATAAAGGAGTTTTGCATCATCAGAACCGAATAAACCACCTCACTGGCACCTGCCATCCACATCTCATGCCCTGTCATACTTTTTGTGGACCCTACATATGGCTTGTGAGAACCAAAAACTTCCGCAATAGCCATTGCTTCGTTATAATCTCCTATAGGGGTAGATGTTGCATG
>CAZREC010000058.1:0-15430 GCA_964599025.1 uncultured Muribaculaceae bacterium
AATAACTGTAGGCAGGGAAAAATCAATTAAACTGGTGAGGGAGGCATACAGTAAATTAAAGATTATTGGCGCCGTTTCTCAGAAGGTTGCCAAACAGGAGGACCCGCAGCCGGGTGATTTATACGACATAGGTACATTGGCAAAAATCATTAAGATAGTTGAAATGCCGGATGGTGGCATAACAATTATACTTCAGGGCATTAAGAGGTTCAAGGTACTTGATATTCTAAATACAGAACCATACTTCATTGCCTCTGTCAAATATCTGGAAGATGAAATAAACAAGAAAAACATAAAAGAACTTGATGCAATAACAGGTTCAATAAAGGATGCCGCTCTATATATAATAAAAATGTCGCCACATCTTCCTCAGGAGGCTGTTTTTGCAATCAAGAACATAGAGGGTCATGCATTCCTGGTCAACTTCATTGCCTCCAGTATTGAACTGGACAACCCTTTGGACAAGATAATACTGTTAAGGGAGGGGAGGCTGAAGTACAGGGCTCTGAAACTACTTGAATTACTTAATAAGCAGATAGATCTTTTAAAGATAAAGGACGACATCCAGCAAAAGGTAAGAACAGAAATCGATCAGCAACAGAGAGAGTACTACCTTAGCAATCAGTTAAAGACAATCCAGGAAGAACTTGGAATCAATGGAAACATCCAGGAGTTTAACGACCTGAGACAACTTGCTAAAAATAAATTGTGGTCAAAAGCAGTTGCTGAAACATTTGAGACTGAGCTGCAAAAACTGGAAAGATCTAACCCGAACTCGCCAGACTATAATATTCAGCTCTCCTATGTCAAGTTTCTTATTGACCTTCCCTGGAATGAAACCAGCAAAGACAACCTTGACCTGAAGCATGCTCAAAAGGTACTCGATGCAGATCATTTTGGCCTAGAAACTGTCAAGGACAGAATTATTGAACACCTTGCAGTACTAAAACTTAAGGGTGATATGAAATCGCCGATTCTGTGCCTTTACGGTCCTCCGGGTGTTGGTAAAACATCTCTTGGAAAGTCCATTGCCAAGGCGCTGGGCAGAAACTATGGCAGAATATCTCTTGGAGGGTTACATGACGAATCGGAGATAAGGGGACACAGAAGAACCTATATTGGCGCGATGCCGGGCAGAATTATAAATTCAATTAAAAAGGCCGGAACATCCAATCCTTTGATCGTTCTGGATGAGATAGACAAAGTGAGCAACGATTTCAGGGGAGATCCTGCATCTGCTTTACTTGAAGTGCTTGATCCGGAACAAAATACAGCTTTTCATGATAATTATCTGGATATTGACTACGATCTGTCAAGGGTTCTTTTCATAACAACTGCAAATAATATCAGTACTATTCACCCTGCTCTTAGGGACAGGATGGAGATGATTAATGTAAGTGGTTATCTTGCAGAAGAAAAACGTTCGATAGCTAAAGACTATCTCATACCTAAGCAAATTGACCTGCACGGGCTCAAAAAGTCACAACTGAAAATTACTAAGGAGGGTATTGATACTATCATTGATGAATATACTCGTGAGTCGGGAGTGAGAGGTCTTGACAAGCAAATAGCACGGGTTGCAAGACTTGAAGCCAAGAAAAGAGCGCTTGACGAGCATATTGAAAAACTGCTAGGCGCACAGCTGAGCACAGCGATGGTAGGGATGCCTACTAATGAGCATGATATGCAAAAAGGTAATGAGGCACCAGGGGTGGTTACAGGCGTGGCATGGACAGAAAACGGTGGTGATATTCTTTTTATTGAGTGTAGTCTGAGCAAAGGTAAAGGGATACTGACAACTACCGGTAACCTTGGTGATGTAATGAAAGAGTCGGCCATAATTGCCTATCAATATCTTAAAGCCAACCCTCATTATCTTTCAATGAATTACAAGGAGTTTTCTGACAAGGACATACATATACATGTACCGGAGGGAGCGATACCTAAAGATGGACCGTCTGCGGGTATTACAATGGTAAGTGCAATGGCATCTGCATTCCTTAAAAAGAACGTTAAGAGCGGCATTGCAATGACAGGAGAGATAACCTTACGGGGACGTGTTTTGCCGGTAGGTGGCATAAAAGAGAAGATACTTGCAGCAAAAAGGGCCGGAATTACTACAATAATCTTATCTGACGAAAACAAAAAAGATATTAAGGAAATCAAGGAAATATATGTAAAGGGGCTCAACTTCAAATATGTCAGGAACATATCTGAAGTATTGGCCTTTATATTCTAGTTCACACTTTTGATTTATGGAGGTAAAAATTGAGGACTCCTGGAAGGAGGTGCTTAAAAATGAGTTTACAAAAGATTATTTTGTCAAACTGACTGATTATATTCATAAAGAAATCTCATCAGGTAAAACAATCTACCCTAAAGGTTCCCTTATATTTAATGCTTTTAACTCAACTCCTCTGGATAAGGTTAAAGTTGTCATACTTGGACAGGATCCATATCACGGTCCCGGACAAGCTCACGGGCTCTCATTTTCTGTACCTCCCGGAATTAAATTTCCTCCGTCATTGTCAAATATTTTCAAAGAACTGCAAGCAGATCTCGGAGTTATTCCTCCGGATAACGGATGCCTGGACAGATGGGCCTCTCAGGGCGTTTTCCTTTTGAATTCCGTACTTACTGTGCGAGCAGGAGAGGCAGCATCTCACAGCAAGATTGGATGGACAGAGTTCACCGATTCCGTCATAAAAACCATATCCGACAAAAATAAAGGAGTTGTGTTTCTGTTATGGGGCAATTTTGCAAAAGGTAAAAGAGATCTTATAGATAGTTCCAAACATTTTATTCTTGAAGCTGCTCACCCCTCGCCTCTTGCAGGTGGAGCCTTTTTTGGTTGCAGGCACTTTTCAAAAACAAATGAAATACTAAGGAAGACCGGCAAGGATCCTATATTCTGGTAATTTATCTGTGCCCAAAAATTTTACTTCCTATTCTTACAATGGTACTCCCCTCCTCTATAGCCAGTCTATAGTCTCCTGACATTCCCATTGAAATCTCCTTAAAGTAATCACAATCGTTAAAATACTGATTTTTGAGCTTTAAAAAGAGAGTCCTGAGTGTAGAAAATTCTATTTTTATCTGTCGGGAGTCGTCAACAAAAGAGGCCATACCCATTAAACCACAAATCCTGAGATATGAGAGTGATTTTAATTCTATGATGGATTCAACCAACTCTTCTTCTGAAAAACCTTGTTTTGTCTCCTCTTTTGCTATATAAACCTGTAAAAGACAATCAACTACTATTTGCTTCTTTTGGAATTCCTTGTTGATTTCCCTCGCAAGACGCAGATTATCTACAGAATGAATCATAGAGACACCATCTGTAATCATCTTAATTTTATTTGTCTGGAGATGACCTATAAAATGCCAGTTTATATCTTTCGGAAGATCGTATATCTTTTGTTTTAGCTCCTGTGGCCTGTTCTCAGCAAAGTCCCTGAGTCCGGCCTCATAGGCTTCCAGTATCTCTTCGTTTGACTTGAATTTGGAAACTGCCACCAATTTTACAGTTGGTGGCAGTTCTTTTTGAATTTCTGATATTGCGCTGACTATTGTCATTTTTTCTTTTTAACCTGCTGTTGTTGTGCTTTATATGCTGCATCCAGTCTCTCCTGAAACTTTGATTTCTTTTTTGGAGTATTAGATGCTGCTTTCTCTTTTAGCTTAGCATATAATTTTTCTTCATCCACAAAATACTTTCTGATTACCCAGGTCTGAGCCATGGTTATAAGGTTAGACAGCATATAATAGTAGCTAAGACCGCTTGAGAAGTTGTTACAAAGAACAAGAAGGAAAATCGGCATAAAATAGAGGGACATGTATTTCATCCCAGCCATCTGAGGGCCACCGGTAGTCATCTGATCAATATTCATTCTTGAATAGAAGTACATCGAAATTGCCATCAGAAGTGCAAACAAACTCACATGATCGCCATAAAGCGGAACATTGAACGGAAGTGTAAGAACAGAATCAAATGCACTAAGGTCCTTTGCCCAGAGAAATCCTTGCTGTCTCAATTCAAATGAGGCAGGGAAGAATTTGAACATAGCAAATAGAATAGGAAACTGCAGAAGCATCGGAAGACATCCTCCAAACATGCTTACACCGGCTTTACTGTACAGTGCCATTGTCTCCTGTTGTTTCTTCATGGCATCTTCCTGTCTTGGATACTTCTCGGCTATTTTGTCAATTTCAGGCTTCAGTACCCTCATCTTTGCCGATGACATATATGATTTAAGTGTCAAAGGAGAGATGACAATCTTGATGAGTAATGTAAGAATCAGAATGATAAGACCATAATTAGTCATGAATTTACCAAGAAAGTCAAACATGAGAATTATTATGTATCTGTTAATCCATCCGATTAACCAGCCACCTAAAGGTACTATCTTTTCAAAACCCTGGTCGTAAGACTTCAATGTTTTGTAATGGTTTGGACCATAGTAATATTCAAAAGGAATGTTTACCTCTTCTGAATCGTTATATGAAACCTGCATCTTTGCCTCACAATGCATAAGGTTTCCGTCAGGATCACCTAATGGGTAGAATTTATAATTCAGCATACCTACATTAAAGTTATCCTTTGCCACCAGAATGGCAGAGAAAAACTGCTGCTGAAATGCAAACCACGATACTTTTGTTCTTATATCCTTTTCTGCATCATCCTTTCTTAAGCCAAGATCCTCTACTCCGTTTGAATTAGGGAACTTATAAACTATTGTAGAATAGTTCTTCTCATTGTCATAACCTTTTTCAAGCCTTGGCAGGTCGAGGTTCCAGTTAAGATCCAATGTGGTCATGTTTCTTGGGATATGTTTTCCCATACCGACCATACGGACATTAAATTTTAACAGATTGCTATTTGCAGGAAGTATGTATTTATACTCAACAAATGAAGTTGAATCTAAGAAGAGTCTGTATGTAAGGGAACTATCGGTTGATTCAGCTTTTTCAAATGCAAAATTCGAAGTGGAAATCTGCTGGTTTGTAAAGAATATAAGAGAAAACTTGCTTGATTTTTCACGTATGAGGTTCAGATCCAGACTATCAAAGGTAAAATAGTTTTTTATCTGAACTTTGTATGCCTGGGCCCCTATGTTTGTAAAATCAATTTTTACCTTTTCATTTTCAAGTGTTGTAAACTCTTCCGGTTGTTTACTTGCCTTTATCAGCAAAGAGTCTTTGTATATAGAAAATGATGATTCGTTTTGTTTAACAGAATCTTCTACAGTAGCAAGGTTATTTGAATTTACAAGAGAATCCGGAACCCCATTGACTGATGTATCAGTACCACTTGCAGATACGATTGAATCTGCTACTGGAATATTCTTTTGTTGCTCGTTGTAAATCTTTGAGTTATACCAACTGAAGACAATCAGTATTGCTGCTATCAGTGCAAAACCAAGAATGGAATTTTTCTTCATTAAATCTGCTCGTTTTGTTTATCTATTAGTTTTATCTTCTCTTCCAGTTGAGCCAGTTCCTCTTTTGCATTCACAATTTTCTTTTCTATGTCAATCAATAGGCTGTCTGCATTCTTGGATTTTGCAAAAAAGCCGATATTGTTTTCCCATACAGCTATGTCCGACTCCATCTGGCGGAATTTCTGAACAAGTTTTTCTCTCTCTGCACGAATACCCCACTCTCCCTTAGATGATGATTGTACCTCTTTTATGTGTTTTTTGAATTTATTGATCCTGTTTTCCTGTTCTGGATTTCTCACATCACCGAACTTGACTTCTATAGCGTGTCTGTATGCTGCCTGAATCCTCTCTTTGTCTTTAATTGGTACAAATCCTATTTCGCTCCACCTTGACTGAAAATCTTTCAAAGCCTCTGCATTTTCTGATGCCTTGGTATCTATCTTGTAATCTGTTATCTCCTGTATAAGTTCAAGTTTCCTTTGCAGGTTCTGCTCATATGAATCATCTACGGAACTAAAGTGTTTAGCCTTGTTATCGAAAAACGCATCACATGCAGCTCTGAATCTTTTCCATACAATATCGGATTGTTTACGGGCAACAGGTCCTATCTCCTTCCACCTTTTCTGAAGGTTGATTAGAAGATCTGTCGTTTTTTTCCAGTCCTGACTATCCTTTAAAGCCTCGGCTTGCTCGCAGAGCGAGATCTTCATATCTAGATTCTCCTGCATGACACCCTTGAATTGAGAATAGTGTTCTCTCTTTGAGTTGTAGAATTTGTCACATGCAGCTCTGAATCTGTCATATATCCTCTGATTATCCTTCTTTGAGGCAAAACCAATGTTCTTCCATTCGTTCTGTAATTGCTCTATCTCTTTTGTAAGTGTGTTCCAGTCTTTGTTCTCGTCATTGCTTATATTAGCAATGGCTTCTACTTTTTCACAAAGCTCAGTTTTAAGGTCAAGATTTTTCTTTTGGTCATCTTTTTGCCCCTCAAAATAATCTTGCTGTCTTTTATTGATATTTGATGTAGCTTTCTTAAACCTCTCCCAAATCTCTTCTCTTTGTTCCTTGCTTACAGGGCCAAGGTCTCTCCACTCCTCATGTAATTTCTGGAGCTTTCTGAATGCTACCACTATGTTTGGTTCGTTTACCAAAGCCTCTGCCTTGTTGCATAATTCCATCTTTATCTCAAGATTCTTCTTGAGGTCCAGATCTCTTAGCTCGTTATTAATCTTTACAAAATCATAGAATTTTTCTACAAGATACTGATATGTATCCCATGTGTCCTTGTTGTTTGCCTGAGGAACAGGGCCAACCGACTTCCATCTGTTCTGCAATTCTCTGAATGCAGGGAATGTCTGATGGAGATCTTCCTGTTTTTCCAGCAGGCTTTTTAACTCCTCTATAATCTGGTTTTTTTTGAGAAGATTCTCTTCCTTATGCTTTTCCAATGTTTGCAAAAAACTGACCCTAACCGCTTTATATCTTGAATACAACTCTTTAAAACCTCTTTCCAGTTCTGCGAAAGGATTGTTGGAAATAAGATTTTCTTCTGAATCTACAAGATGCTCCTCTGTGGTTTCAGCAGAGATATGGAACCCTGCAGCAATTTTTTCTCTCTTAAGAGCCTTGTAAAATGCAGCTTTTATTCCTTCTGCATATTTGTACATCTCCTGCTGGTCACCCCTGTCAAGAAGTTCCTGAAAGATTTGTACTATTTCCTTAAGACTTTTGCTGGAGTGATCGGGATACTCTGTTAAAGACTCTTTACTCGGCGTATTTTCAAGGATATCTTCTTCCTTGAATTGCTCCTCTGGAGCAGTAGTGTTCAATTCTTGACTCATCATTACAAGACTAATAGATTAATAACTCGCAAATATACAAAAAAAGTTTGCTAAAGCAGTGATTTATGTAAATTTGCACCATGATACGAATAGATATTCTTAGTATAGTAACTGAACTGCTTGATAGTCCGCTAAATCACTCTATAATACAGAGGGCTAAAAATAAAGGTCTTGTCGAATTGCATATTCATGATTTGCGCGAATATGGTAAAGGCAAATACAAGCAGGTTGACGATTACGGATTCGGTGGAGACGCTGGTATGATTATGATGATTGAACCTGTTTACAAGCTGATTTCCAAATTAAAAAAAGAGAGGGAATATGATGAAATTATTTACATGAGTCCGGATGGTGAACTTTTAGGTCAGCAACTGGCAAATACCCTCTCCTGCAAAAAAAACCTGATTATCTTGTGCGGACACTTTAAAGGAATCGATCACAGGATACGTGAGCACATAATAACCAAAGAGATATCAATAGGAAATTATGTTCTGAGCGGAGGGGAATTACCTGCTGCCGTGTTATGTGATGCAATAATAAGACTTATACCCGGTGCCATATCGGATGAAACTTCTGCCTTAAGTGACTCATTTCAGGATAATATGCTTGCATCGCCGGTATATACCAGACCTGCTGACTTCAACGGATGGAAGGTCCCCGACATTTTACTATCGGGGAATCCTAAACTTATTAAGGAGTGGCAGGATGATCAGGCAATAAAAAGAACTAAAGAGCTCAGACCTGAACTGTTAAAGGATTAAAAAGAGTGATGATTCTTTTCAGAATCCGAATTCATCTACCTTTACCTTTTTCTGTTCATCACGGGTGGGTTTCTGTGCCAGCGCATGAATTTCATTTCCGTGAACAATCATAGCCTTAACTGGTACAGCGGGACAGATGTACTCACATCCACCACATCCGATACATATATCTTTATTCAGTTTTGGAATAAATAGGCCATAATCACGATAAGGAACCATTGTGATTGCTTTTGTAGGGCAATGTTCATCACATGCTCCGCAATCTGTCCTGTCGGTATAAACAATGCAGCTTTTGAGTGAGAAATGTGCCTTTCCAATCTGACACAGCTGTTTATCCTCTACGGTCATAGGCAAGAGTGCCCCGTTCGGACAAACCTGTGTACATATATTGCATTCGTAACCACAGAAATGATCTTTGAAGTTAAGAACAGGAAGCAATATTCCGTCCAGACCGTACTCTCCGGTTGCAGGGGTTATAATTCCGTTTGGACATGCCGCAATACATGCATGACAGGCAGTACAATTCTTTTTTAAATGCTCAATGCTTTGTGATCCTGGAGGTGCAATGCCTGTTATTTTTGGTTTTGATGTAATAACAGGGCCAAAGTTTGCAGCTCTTGCTGCCAGTGCAGTTCCTACGAGTCCAAGAGCAATTATTGCCCGCCTTCTGTCCCTTGATTCAATTCTGTCGGGGATGACAGAAGTTTCTTCTATTTCTGATTTTCCGGATTTTCTCCATGCGAATTTATATGAAATGGCTCCTCTTTTACATGTCTGCATGCAATTAAGACAAGCTACGCATCTGGTTTCATCTACACTTTTATTAGGAATGTCTATACACTGGCTCTTACATTTCTGTACACATGCCATGCAGTGGTTGCAATTGTCATTTACTGAGGGTTTGAAGATCGAGAATTTAGAGATCAACCCAAGGATTGATCCTACAGGGCATAGAGTATTACAATATAAACGACCTTTTAAAGCGCTGAATATAAATATTATTAAAAGAAAAACCAGAGCAAATACAAAGGAGCCTGCAACAAAAACCGAATAATTCCTAAAAAAAACTGTATCGGGGAATATCTGTGAAAATCCATTATGGATTAATTGTTCCGATCGGCTGAGGATTTCATTGGAAATTCTGCCATAATTTGAATACGGATCAAGGTAGGCCAGAGGAAGGGTTATTCCAAAAATAAACGGGAGCCCTACAATGGCAAGAACAGAATATCTAAGCCAGTTGTAAGGTTTATCATATTTAAACCTTCGTTGTTTCTTAGATTTTACAAACTTTGAGGACCATGTTATAATATCCTGGAGAGTACCCATTGGACAAAGAGTAGAGCAATATACCCTCCCGAAAACGAGAGTTAGGATTGACAGAATTATAAGGAAAAGTGCACTTCCTGTAATAGCACCCAGCACAGAAGGTACAAACTGCAATTTTAGAAAGAATGAGAAAAACTGGGTCTCCCTGTTTGCGAAAAAAAGGAAGGATAAGGTAATAAGCACAAGAAAAAGTGCAGATAGAGCGACTCTTGTCCTTTTCAGAAATTTGTACATGAAATATTAGATTTTTATTCGTTCTATTGTCAATTTATCTATGTCGGATGTTCCGACCTTTAATTTATCTGCTAGTCCGATATGCCCTACATCCTCAAGCTTCATCTCTCTGAATTGGTTAAAGAACCTTACTGCTGCTGTATCTACGGCAACAATGTCCGATGACATGAAGAGAGCTTTTCCCATTTGAACATCTTCATCTGACTTGCCCTTTGGCCCGTTTTGTGTCATAACTCTGTATGCGTCCACAATATTTAAAACAGGCATCTTTGCTATTGTTGTGCAATCTGCTATACATTGCTGAAGATCATTTGCATGCCAGAATCTTCTGTCCCACACAATACCCATGAAGTTCTTCATGGCAATTGTCATTTTGGCGCCACCATGATTTTTTAAGACAGGAACGTTGATCCAGACATCACAATCGAGAATCGATTCATGAATTTTTGCACTTTTCAGCCTTAAACCTTTAGGTATTTGCACCTCCCTGTAATATTTCTCGTCATGAGCAAATGCTATTTTTGCCCCTGCAGCTTTTGCCGCATCTTCTATACCACTGTTTTTATAGCACGATTGCCACTCATCGCATGTATGGTCGAATACAACAACCTCAGATGCTCCTGCTGCAATACAATCCTTAACTATTGCCGCAACCAGCTTAGGGTTGGTGTTTGCTGCCATTTCAGGTTTTTTATCCCATCCTATATTTGGCTTAACTACAACCTTTTGTCCTTTTTTTACAAATGACTGGATACCACCCATAGCTTTTATAGCTTTTGCATACATTACTTCCGGTTCACCGCCCATTACGGCAACAATGTCATTCTCTTTTTTTACAGATATGCTGTTATTTGCCGAAAGAACATTTGACTTTAGTTGTACCACTCCTGCGATTCCTCCAAGAAGAGCAGTTTTGAGAAAATTTCTACGTTCCATATGAGTTTATTTGTTTTTACAAAGATAGAAATTCTGTCATACATCTGACCCGTTTTTTTAATAACTAAAAAAAACGCTATCTTTAAGGAGAATTTTTATTCTATGAAAGAGTCATTGTTAAAAAGAGTCTGGTTTTTTTACTATGATGGTTTCAGGAGCATGACTCTTGGAAAGACGCTCTGGTTGATAGTTATCATTAAACTTTTCATTATGTTTTTTATACTCAAGCTCTTCTTTTTTAAAAACGAGCTGGGGGTATACAATACCGATAAAGAGAAGAGCCAGCATGTTATACAAGAGTTGACAAAATAAGTAGACTAAACCTAAATATTTAATAAACATGTTTTTAGCTTCACTCGTAGATCTGTCAAGGCTACAATTTGCCCTTACAGCTATGTTCCATTGGATATTCGTTCCGCTAACTATAGGTCTGGGTTTCATTATTGCCATTATGGAGACCTACTATGTCCGAACAGGAAATGAATTTTGGAAAAGAACAACAAAATTCTGGATGAAGATCTTTGCTGTCAATTTTGCAATTGGCGTAGCTACAGGAATCATTCTTGAGTTCCAGTTCGGAACAAACTGGAGCAACTACTCGTGGTTTGTTGGCGATATTTTTGGTGCCCCGCTGGCTATTGAAGGCATTCTTGCATTTTTTATGGAAACTACTTTCTTTGCAATAATGTTCTTCGGGTGGAATAAAGTAAGTAAAAAGACTCACCTTTTATCTACCTGGCTTGTTGCTTTTGGAACCGCTCTTTCTGCATTGTGGATACTTGTTGCAAATGCATGGATGCAATTCCCTACAGGCATGGAGTTTAACCCCGACACAGCCAGAAATGAGATGGTAGATTTCTGGGCAGTGGCAACTTCTCCGGTTGCCCTTAACAAGTTCATTCACACAATAACCAACGCATATGTGCTGGGTTCGGTTGTAGTTATAGGCATAAGTTCCTGGTATCTCTTACAAAAAAGGGAGGAGGAATTCTCCAGGAGAAGCATCAAGATTGCAGCAATATTCGGGCTCATATCGCTAGTTGTACTTATATGGTCAGGAGACGGGTCGGGTTATCAGGTTTCTCAGAAACAACCAATGAAGCTTGCTGCGATGGAAGGGCTGTACAAAAGTACCAGCGGCACTCCTCTTGTTGCATTTGGCATTCTTAATCCAAAGAAAAACATATCGGCAATGGTCGATGACTCTATCAGCTATGAGCTGGAAAAGCCCTATATCTTCAATATTTCCATACCGCAGGGTCTCTCTCTTCTTGCTAACAGAAAACTCAACTCTTTTGTTCCTGGAATTGAGGATATTCTTAAAGGGGGTTATACCTATACAGATGTAAACGGAAAAGAGCAGGTGGCATTGTCTGTAGAGGAGAGAATAATAAGAGGTAAAAGAGCAATTGAAGCGCTGGCTATGTACACTAAAGCTAAGGAAGCAGGTGATGATGAAGGAAAGGAAATTGCCAGAAAACAACTTATGGATAACTTTGAACATTTTGGATATGGTTATATTAAAAACCCTCAGGACATTGTTCCAAATGTTCCACTTACATTCTACGCTTTCAGGATTATGGTTATCCTGGGCGGGTATTTTATTCTGCTGTTTCTTCTTACAATTTTTATGGAAAGAAAGTCTCTTATTGGAAAGAGCCGCTGGTACCAGTATCTTGCAATTATAAGTGTTCCGCTTGTATATATTTGTTCTCAGGCAGGCTGGATAGTTGCAGAGGTTGGCCGCCAGCCCTGGACTATTCAGAACCTTCTTCCTGTACAGGCTTCTGTTTCAGGAGTAAGTTCCTCTTCTGTACTTGTGACCATTATACTATTTTTTGTACTGTTTTCTGTTTTGCTGATTGCTGAACTGGCAATTCTATTTAAGGTAATCAAGAAAGGCCCGGGTGCCTGATTAATAATAACCAATAATTTACATAACTAAAAATAAGTGATTATGTTATATTTTCTTCAACACTACTGGTGGGTTCTCGTCTCTCTTCTTGGTGCAATACTTGTTTTTCTGATGTATGTCCAGGGCGGACAGTCACTATTGATATGGTCCACAAAAAACAAGGAGGAAAAAACACTGCTTATAAATGCTCTCGGACATAAGTGGGAACTTACGTTCACGACCCTTGTCACATTGGGAGGGGCGATATTTGCCTCTTTTCCATTATACTACTCAACAAGCTTCGGAGGTGCATACTGGTTATGGATAGTGATCCTTTTTCTTTTTGTCATTCAGGCAGTATCATACGAATTCAGGGGTAAGGCAGGTAACTTACTCGGAGCTAAGACCTATGAAACATTTCTTTTCCTCAACGGTATGTTAGGTACAATTCTGATAGGTGTTGCCGTAGGGACATTCTTTACCGGAGGTTCCTTTTTGATGGACAAAATGAGTATTACTGATATTTATAAACCTACAATATCTTACTGGACAAACGGATGGCATGGGCTCGATGCAATAACCAATCCTTTTAATCTAACAATGGGTATTGTTGTGTTTCTTGCTGCTAGGACACTCGGGCTACTGTATATAATCATGCAGATTGATTCTGATGAGTTCATAGTAAGGTGCAAGACTCAGGTAAAGGTTACCGGAACAGCATTCGTGATAGGTTTCGTTTTACTTCTTATAATGCTGTTTACAATCACAGGATATTCAGTCAGTCAGGAAAATGGTCTTATAAATCCTGTACGTTATAAGTACTTCTTTAATATGACTCAGCTTATATGGCCACTTGCAATGCTTCTTCTGGGAGTTGTACTGGTTATATGGGGATTGGGTACTTCTTTCTTTGCCAAAGGGAAATACAGCTTCTATATTACAGGCGGAGGAGTGATTCTGGCTGTATGGAGTATTCTGATTTGCGCCGCGTTCAACGATACAGCCTATTTTGTCTCTACCGTAAATATACAGAATTCCCTAACCTTGTATAACAGCTCCTCAAGCGAGTTTACACTTAAAGTTATGGCTTTTGCCTCACTGATGATTCCATTTGTGATAGGGTACATTGTTTACGTATGGAGAACTCTTACTAAGGTTAAAATCAGTACAGATGAGATAGGGAAACCAGATTCACACAAATATTGATTTATTTACCTGTTTCTATCTTTCCCTTTTCATGATTATATTCTGATCCTGCGGTGCTATGCGGGATTGTATAGATCAACAACATAACTGCAGCAGCTAAAACATAAAGCCACTTACGCGACTTTTTCCTGTTGACAAGCCAGGCAGTGAGCCAGAACAAAAAAGCGACAAGAGTTTTGTTGTCTGTGAGATCTTCACCAAAAGGCCAGCCTGTCCAGTAAGCACCAAAAGCATACTTCTGAACAACAGGGCCCAGTATCAATCCCCCTATACCAAGTGTGATAATTACAATAAGTGCATATTTTGCTGTCTTAGTAGATTTTGCAAAGGCAATTACTCCTGTATATGTAGATAAAAGCATTGCCAGAAACATCAGAAGTATATGTGGAATCAGTACATAGGCAGGAACTGGATTTTTAAAACGCATTATAACATTCTGTCTCAATCCTAAAGTATTAGCCTGTGATCCGTCATTAAATTCCACAAAGTAGGCCAGTTTGCCCGCAGGTGGCTGAGATGGGAGCATAACAGTAAAGGTGTCTCCCGATTTTGATGCCGAAATTGTTCTTATTGTGTCATTACCAGGGTACCTCCGATAGTATACAATCATATTCATCTCTTCTGGCGATCCCGGTACCTTAATTTCCATCAACGACATTTTTCCCAGTGACTCATAATCGCCTTCTGCCTCACTAAGTGTAACTTTTGTCTCAAGGCTCCTTGGTAATTTAGTTGAGTACTCTTTTCCTGCAAGTTCAAATTTTACCCTTTTGGGGTTTGTCGGACCTGTCAGCCTCTGGTAAAAAACAGCAGACAATGTTATCAAAATTGCCAGTATCCAGTATTGAGTATTTGTTTTCATCTTTATTATAGTTTAATTGTCAACTTCATTACCTTCCCATCTCTTCTTATATCTACCGGAATTATATCTCCTGATTTTAGTTCTCCTAACCGAGACATATAGTCATAGATATTTGATATTTTTTTTCCATTTATGGCTGTTATAATGTCCCCTGACAACATTCCTCCCTTTTGAGCTGCCTTGCCTTCTGTTACCGGACCTACCTTGAACCCGTCTCCGGCTTCGTATGTAAAATCAGGAATCAACCCAAGTGTAACTTTGAAATTTGCCCTGGCCGGCGATGATGGAGAAGAAGTTCTGATAAATTCAAATCCGTTTGTTTTACCCGCCAGTTCATTTACGATTGTGGTTATATAATTGATTTCAGATACCATCCCCGTGAAATTAATCAATTCAACATCATCCTGTGGAGTATGGTACTGCTTGTGGACACCTGTCGTAAAGTACAGAACAGGAACTTCTGCAGAATAGAATGATGAGTGGTCGGATGGCCCGTTTCCCTCTCTGGTAACAGCCAGGTTGAATTTAAAGTACCTGTTGTTTTGGTGAATTACCGAGTCTGCCTCTGCAAAGGTTCCGGTTCCTCCTACCTGTAGCTTGTTATCAGATAATCTGCCCACCATGTCAAGATTGATCATTAGTGAAGGTGCATGGCCTAGTTTTTTCAGTGTATCCGAAACAGTTTTTGAACCCAGTAGACCTCTCTCCTCCCCTCCAAATGCTGCGATGATAATGTCTTTCTTTAAATTATCTGCATTTTTTCCGGCTAATCTGCCAATCTCTATTGCTGCTGCTACTCCGCTGGCATTATCATCGGCACCGTTATGTATCTCTTTTTTCCCTTGACTCATACTGGACGAACCTCTGCCTCCAAAACCGAGGTGGTCATAATGTGCCCCGATAAGTATAGATCCATTTGTGTT
>CAZREC010000059.1:0-14896 GCA_964599025.1 uncultured Muribaculaceae bacterium
AAGACAAATAAACTCCTACTTACATACTGATAATGTTGTACTTAACCATGTGGGAGAAAACTCCGCCACAGTAAGTGGTATTTATCTGTATATGAAAACATTACCAAACGCGAAATTCTTAAAACAAAAATTTCACATTTAGTAATTTACTGATTATGCGCTGGTTACCACTTACTGCGGCGGAGAAATTCCAGATCCTGAAAATCGTAGCTGAAGTCTGTCAGAGGTGAGATGGCCTTCATCTTTATACCTGAAGCCTTGCCGTCAAAGTCCAGTTCAAACTTTACGAAGGCATCTGCATCAAAGCTTCGGTCGGTCCATTTTACAATGAATGTGTCTCCCCCATAGTAAAACATCTCACCGCTAAGCTTAGGTGATCTTTTTGAAACAAACCAAAGTTTACCCTCTTTAAGTGAAATAGTTATATCGCCAAACCAGTTGTCGGTATAGGTTCCTGTAAATGCGTTTATGTCGGCAGGTTTTACCCCTGTTGCCTTCAGCTCCTCTACCCTCTTCCAGATTGTTCCGGTAACATCTCCGGCCTGCGCCTCACTTTGCCTTAACCTGTCGTAGTTCTCCTTTACCCTGTCTGTTTTCTCAACACCCAGATAGCTGTCCTTTATAGTATTTGTTATTGCTGTAAATGCTGCGCCAACCTGTTGATTTGTAAAGACGATGATTCCAAGCTTAATATCCGGCAAGAGTGTTACCTGGGTAACCACCCCTGTGAGCCCTCCGGTGTGAGTAACCTGCTTTAATCCGTTTACATCGCTAAGTCCCCAGCCAAGTCCGTAGCTGCTGAAGTTGGTTTTGTAGGTAGTTTTACCGGTAATCGGTATAATCGTCTGAGGGGTCCACATCTCGTTATGAACACCCTCAGAAAAAATTCTTTTTGAAAGATCGGCCCCATATCTGCCATTGTTCATCTGCATAATGGCCCACTTGCTCATATCAGACACACTGCTGTAAATACCTCCAGCCGAATTGGCCATATCGTTCAAGGTCATAGGAACAGCCTTTACCTTTCCCTCCATCTCCACATGGGCATCTATAATATTACTCTTATCCCTTAACCTGCCGTAGCTGCCGGCACTTTTGCTCATCCCCAGCGGAGTCATTATCCTTGTCTCAACAAACTCCTCCCAACTCACTCCCGATACCCTGGCAACTACCTCTCCTGCAATTATGTAAAGCTGATTATCGTAGTCATACTTTGTTCTGAAGCCCGAAACAGGTTTTAGATATCTGATATTATGGATAATGTCCTTTAGCTTAAAATCAGAGGAGTCTGGCCAGACCATAAGGTCACCGGCGCCAAGACCCAAACCGCTTCTGTGTGTTAAAAGATCCTTTATTGTAAATTCTTCTGTAACGTATGCATTATACATCCGGAACTCAGGTATGTAATCGATTACCCTGTCGCTCCACTTCAGTTTTCCGTCATCAACCAGAATTCCAAGAGCAGCAGAGGTGAATGCCTTGCTGTTTGATGCAATTGCAAACAGGGTGTTTTCATCTGTCTTCTGCATGGTTACGAGCGACCTCAAACCATAACCCTTGGAGTGTATCACCTTGCCGTCCTTGACAACAGCAACCGCGATTCCGGGAACATTGAATGTTGCCATGGTCCTCTCTACAAGCTTGTCAATTTCCGCTGACGTTATCTGTTGAGCAAATGAGCTGAAAGAGAATAAAATAAGTATAAACGCGGTAAGGAAAAATCTCTTGACACAAAAATCGGTTTTCATGACTGGGTTATATTAAGTTGTATAATATTAATTTCTTGATTGTATAACTATCAGGTGTGCAAGTTACACAAAAAAAACTTTTAGTATAAATGAAATGTTTTAATTACCTTTGACGTTAGTAACGCATAACGGCAGTATGATTATATCATTTGGTTCGAGGGATACTCAGAAAATATGGGATGGAGAGAGAGTTAGAAAAATACCATCTGAAATACAACAGATTGGACGTCGTAAACTTAGAATGCTTAACAACTCACACGATATTGCAGACCTAAGAATACCACCATCCAACAAATTGGAAAAACTCTCGGGAAAATTAAATGGATTTTATAGTATCCGAATTAATGATCAGTGGCGAATAATATTCAACTGGGAAAACGGCCGGGCGTCTAATGTTGAAATAGTTGATTATCATTAATCAAAATTAAAAAATAAATGGAAAAATTAGCAAACATACATCCTGGCGAAGTTCTAATGGAGGAATTTCTGGTCCCTATGGAAATTACTGCATACCGGCTGTCAAAAGATCTGGAAATACCTCAAACAAGAGTTTCAATGATTATAAATGGAAAAAGGAGAATAACAGCAGATACTGCATTAAGGCTAAGTTCATATTTTGGAAATTCTGCAAAATTCTGGTTGGGGTTGCAAGATGATTATGATATTGAAGAAGAAAAAAGCAAGAACAGAATCTTAAACACACAAAAATGTTCAATATAATATGGAACCAGTAATAAGCATAAGAAACCTCAATAAATCGTACGGCACAAAGCATGTACTCAAAGATATTTCTATTGATATCCTCCCCGGACAAGTTATCGGATACATAGGCCCTAACGGAGCAGGCAAGAGTACGACTGTAAAAATAATCTGCGGACTACTGCAGGACTTTAAAGGAGATGTGACAGTCAAGGGAATTGATATAAGGAAAGATCCTGTAGGGGTAAAATCAATTATCGGGTATGTGCCCGAACTGGCCGAACTTTATGATGTACTTACTCCTGCTGAATTTCTGAACCTGATGGGGTCGCTTTATAATATGCCCAAAACTCTGGTTGACGAAAGAATCGATACAATGCTTGATGCTTTTGGACTCATGGGCAACAAGGACCAGTCTATGGAGACATTCAGCAAGGGGATGAAACAGAAAGTCTTGATAATTTCCGGGCTTATCCATAATCCTGATATTATAATTCTTGACGAACCTTTGAGTGGTCTGGATGCCAATAGTGTAATCATGATAAAAGAGCTGATTGAAAGACTGGCTAAGAGTGGCAAAACGATTTTTTACTGCAGCCATATGATGGATATTGTAGAGAAGGTGAGCGACAGGATCATTCTTATAGATGACGGGCGGATTATTGCCGATGGTTCGTTTGAGGAGTTGAAGCGCAATATGGGAGAGGAGATATCGTTGGAGAAGATTTTTGCAAACCTTACCTCCAACGGAGAGATGCATGAGGCTAGCGGCAAATTAATGCAAATGTTTGAAAAAGAGCAGTAGACAATGGGTATTTTAGATAAGATATTATTATATATAGCTCTGTCACCTGCTGTTCTCTATAGAAGACTGGGGGTGAACATGTCGCACCTTAGAGCCATACTTACTGCAAAACTCACAATGGATAACCGCAGGGTGAGTTCAATAAACCAGAGACGAGTAAAAGGTAACGGAAAAGAGAAAAGGAATTCAGGTGTATTTCTTTTCTTTGGTTCATTCTTAATGGGATTGATGCTTTTGTACTGCTTCTTCATTGCCCCCGGAATGACTATGCAGCTTACTTTGTTTTTCTCTATGTACATAGTTGTATTATCACTATTCCTGATCACCGACTTCACCACTGTACTTATAGATGTGAGAGACAACCAGATAATACTTCCAAAACCTGTAAACGACTCAACATTTGTTACTGCCCGGCTGATACATATAGGAATACGGTTAAGCATGATTGCTATTCCTCTTGTGTTGCCATCTTTAATTGCATTTATAATAATGCACCCTTTTGCAGCTCTCCTGCCCCTTCTGTTAATGGTACTTATATCATCAGTTGTAAGTATACTTTTGATAAATGCTGTCTATCTTGTAATACTTAAGGTTACCACCCCCGAAAAGTTTCAGTCGATTATAAGCTATATACAGATTGCCTTCGCAATAGTTATTTATGGTTCCTACCAAGTAGTGCCGAGACTTGGTATTAAAGCCAATCTTGGTGCCGTGCAACTGGATCAGCTTACATGGCCCATGTTCTTCCCTCCCTACTGGTTCGCAAAATCGTGCGAGAATTTATCGGTTTTGAATTTTAGCGGGAGCTCTTCTCTGTATATATTACTTTCATTGCTATCTCCCGCAGTAGCAGTTTACTTGGTGGTCAAATACTTTGCCCCATCTTTCAACAGTAAGCTTGGTCTTATAAATGCTTCTGCCGTGGAGTCATCATCTGTTAAAGAAGGCGCAACAAAGGGACTTAAAACCGGGAAGAAATTTTCAATATCTGAAAGCCTTGCAGGCATTTTTACTTCGGATGGAGGAGAGAGGGCCGGGTTTATGTTTACATGGAAAATGATGAGACGCAGCAGGGAGTTTAAAATGAAGGTCTATCCCTCAATCGGTTATACCATAGTGATGGTTGTCTTGTTTTTCTTTAACAGTAAAGCCTCGCTGGGCGATATTGCTGAGATGACTTCTAAAGGTAAGTTAATGGTTATCATGTCTATCTATTTTTTCAGCTTTGTTTTGATAAATGCCATAAACAGGCTGCCATACTCCGACAAATACAAGGCAGCGTGGATTTTCATGACAACACCCATCGACAGGCCGGGGGTACTGATAAGCGGTTCCGTAAAAGCTGCAATACTGGTCTTTTATCTGCCCCTTGCGCTCTTAATAATTATATCCGGAATATTTATTGCCGGTTATCAGTTGCTGCCAAATATAATTCTGGGGTGTGCCAATATACTGACAATATCGTCGTTAATAGCATTTGTAAATTTGAAGAAATTACCCTTCAGCGAATCAGATAGTAATGACAGACAAGGAAAAAACACACTTAAGGTTGTTTTTAACCTTGGTATAACAATCATTCTTGGATATGCCCATTATCTGGTCTTTGATTACATCTGGAAAGTTGTAATATTTGCGCTTGTTGCTTTGATATTACCATGGCTGATATTTTACTCCATTAAAAAGCTCCGGTGGAGCGAGATCAAGTAATTGGCATAGCGCAATAGCCTGCAAGGGCATTGCGCCAAGCCATACAAATACATATTTGCTTACTTGATCTGCAGGAAAGCTTTGCCAAGGTAATCGACTAAGTCACCTGCAATTAGTGAGATTTCACCCTTCTCAGTGGCAGCAAGGTCGCCGGCTAATCCATGGATGTAGACACCTATCTGGGCCGCCTGGCAAGGTGTGTAATCCTGGGCCAGAAGACTTAAAATGATGCCGGTAAGAACATCGCCCGCTCCGGCGGTTGCCATGCCCGGGTTACCTGTAGTATTGAAAAAGACCTCCCCTTCCGGAGTTGTTATGCAGGTGTGAGCACCCTTAAGCACTACAATCGTTTTGTATTTTTTCGAAAAATCCAATTGGAGCCTCAACCTGCTGTAAGAGTCATTTCTCTTGCCTGCAAGACGCTCAAACTCTTTGGGATGCGGTGTCAGTACTGAATTTATAGGAAGCAGTTTAAGAAGATTCTTACTGCCTGAGATTATATTCAAAGCATCGGCATCCAGAACCATTTTTGAAGGCTTTGATTCAAGAAGGCTCTTAAGGGCCTCCTCTGATTGTCTGTCGGTACCAATTCCCGGACCGATACCAATAGCTGTATAGTTTTCTGATTCGGGGGGCCGCGTGAAGATGAAATCCGAAGGATCTGTACTACACATGGCTTCAGGAACAGTCGATTGCAGGACATCATAACCAAGACGTGGAACATGAGTGGTCAGCAGACCGGCACCCGCACGCAGGCAGGCTTCGGACGCAAGTACCGCGGCCCCCATTTTTCCATATGAACCAGCAATCAGAAGAGCATGTCCGTAAATACCCTTGTGCGAAAACTTATCTCTTTCCCTTATAATACCGCTAAAAAAATCGTCATCAAGATAATAATAAGGTGTAGTAATCTGCTGAATTGCATCATGATGCAATCCTATTGGCAATATCTCCCATTTACCGGTAAATTCACCATGCTCAGGAAAAAACAAACTGAGTTTGGGTAGCTGGAAAGTTAATGTATGATCTGCCCTAACCACCTTTGAAAGGTCATTATGTGAGTTGTCCTCGCCAAAAAGACCACTTGGCATGTCTATCGATATGACTTTGGCCCCGGAAGAATTTATCTTAGATACAATAATTTCAGAAATTCCATCAAGTTGTCTGTTTAACCCTGAACCGAAAAGCCCGTCAATTACAACAGCATCAGATGAAATATCAGGAATGGATTCAGGTGTATCTATAACAAAAAGCCTTGCTTTTCCCTGTTTTCTGAGACGGCGTCTGTTTATTTCTATGGATTTTTTGACACTCTCCTCTTTACAAAGCAGATATACATCGCACACATAGTCATACTCAGAAATAATACGTGCAACAGCAAGAGCATCTCCCCCGTTGTCACCGGGACCGGCAAAAAAAACAAGCTTTATTTCTCTTGGCACATTTAGAACCATCCATCTCACAATCTGTAATGAAGCCCTCTCCATCAGATCAATAGGAGTAATGGGTTCATTTTTTATTGTGAACTGGTCAATTTCTGATATCTGCTTAACAGTAAAAATTTTCATATCCGAAATTACACATTTTTTTCTGATTATATTTGCACAATTATCAAAATCAAATGACACAATTTTATAATAAGAAAAATGCTGAAATATTCGAGCATTTCAAAGTAACGCAAGATACCGGATTATCTGCAGAAGAGGCAAAGAGAAGAGTTGAGAAGTATGGCTATAATCAACTGCAGTCGAAGTCAAAGAAAACATTTGCAAGTATGTTTTTTGCTCAGTTCAAGAGCTTTATGATAGTTATACTGTTGATTGCTGCCGTAGTTTCAGGTATAACAGGAATCCTTGACGGTGAAGGGTTGCTCGACACATTTGTCATTTTAGGTATTCTGATACTAAACGCATTGATTGGTGCAATTCAGGAACAGAAGGCACAATCTTCACTTGATGCATTAAAGAACCTTACCGCTCCGGTAACAAAAGTTTTCCGCGATGGTTCCGTAAAAGAGATACCAACAAAGGAGCTTGTGCCGGGTGACATTGTAATTCTGGAGACCGGAGCCGTTGTGCCGGCAGACATACGTCTATTTGAAACTATGAACCTTAAGATACAGGAGTCGGCAATGACAGGCGAATCGGTTCCTGTTGACAAGAACACGGACACACTTGAAGGTGATAATCTGGCACTTGGCGACCGTACAAACATGGCATTTGCCAGTGGAATGGTTACCTACGGCCGTGGCAGAGGCGTTGTTGTAAGCACAGGAATGCAGACAGAGGTAGGCAAGATTGCCAGCATGATACAGCAGGCCGACGACACTGAGACCCCAATGAAAAAACGGTTGGAAGAGCTTGGCAAAGTTTTGGGTATTGCTGCTCTTGTTATCTGTGGAGTTATATTCCTGGTCGGCATACTATATGGCAATTCAGTACTCAGCATGTTCATGACCGCCGTCAGCCTTGCTGTTGCAGCAATACCCGAAGGGCTCCCTGCCATCTCAACAGTAGTAATGGCCATTGGTGTTCAGCGTCTTGTAAAGAGAAACGCAATCATTCGCACATTGCCTTCAGTTGAAACTCTGGGTAGTGCAACAGTTATATGTTCAGATAAAACAGGAACTCTTACACAAAACAAGATGACAGTTGTTGAGGCATATACAAATCACACAACCAAGAAATTAGATGGCTCTTCACAAGAAATTACTCCAAATGAAGAGGAAAACAAACTGCTCTCAATTGCTGTTCTTTGTACCGACGCCCATCTTCGCATACTTAAGGATGGTACTCATAAAACAGCCGGCGACCCGACAGAGACTGCATTACTTGATGTCGGCCTGAAGTTTGGTATTGACAAGAACATTTTTGAAAAGAGCTTCAGAAGAGTAGCAGAGATTCCTTTTGATTCTGAGAGGAAAAGGATGACAACCGTAAATAAGGTAAGTGACGAGACTGGTATTACAGTCAATGTGAAAGGGGGGCTCGATGAGGTTTTAAGTGTGTGCAACAGGATACTTGAAAATGGAGTGGTTAGGGAGCTGACCTTCGATGATATTAAAAAGATAAACAGTGTAAACGAACGGATGGCCGGTTCTGCTCTTCGGGTACTGGCAATGGCTTACAAGGAACTGACAGATTTGCCTTCACAAATTGATATAGACACTCTTGAAAACGAGCTGATATTTGCAGGTCTTACTGGTATGATAGACCCTGCCAGACCGGAGGTGATAGAGGCCGTTGCTAGGTGCAGTGCTGCAGGAATACGCCCTGTAATGATTACCGGCGACCATAAAATAACTGCTATGGCGATAGCACGCGAGATAGGAATATTCAAAGAGGGTGACGAAGCTATTACAGGTAGCGAACTTGAACTGATAAGTGACGGTGACCTTTTCAAGAATGTCAAAAGGTTCTCTGTCTATGCCCGGGTTGCTCCTGAACACAAGGTACGCATTGTCAAGGCCTGGCAAAAGCACAATGAGGTTGTTGCAATGACCGGCGACGGAGTTAATGACGCCCCTGCTCTCAAACAGGCCGATATTGGAGCTGCAATGGGCATAGTAGGTACCGATGTTGCAAAGGATGCATCGGATATGGTTCTTACCGATGACAATTTTGCCACAATAGTTTCTGCGGTTGAAGAGGGAAGAAGAATTTACGACAATATACTTAAAGCCATACAGTTCCTGCTCTCAACAAATGTAGGTGAGATATTCCTTTTGCTTGTGGCCTCTGTGCTTAACTGGGGTACTCCACTGCTTCCGATTCATATTCTTTGGGTAAATCTTGTAACAGACAGTCTCCCTGCTCTGGCGCTTAGTGTAGATCCGGCCGAGAAGGATATAATGAACCGTAAACCTCGTAATTCCAAAAACGGATTTATGACCAAAGGGATGATCTGGAGGACCATATACCAGGGGATCATGCTTGGAGCAATTCCTTTGGTGGCCTATCGTATTGGCTTAAGGGACGGTGGTGAGAGTCTGGGTCAGACAATGGCATTTACATCTTTGGTTTTCGCTCAGCTGATGCATGTACGAAACCTGCATTCAAATACATTATCGACCTTTAGGATTAGTCCGATGAGAAACAAACCGCTGATTGGAGCAATCGTCATTTCTGCGGCCCTTATGCTTATGGTATTGCTAGTTACCCCTATCCGCGAAGCATTCCGGCTCTCTGTAATGGATGGCAACCATTGGTGGCTGGTTATCGGCATGTCTGCAATTCCAATTGCAGTTGTGGAGATTTTCAAACTTTTAAAAATTAACGGAACAAAAGAGGAAATTTAGGACAATGGCCAAAAAATCCATACAAAAAAGAGAAAAGCGCATTTTCGGTTTCAACCGGAACATCTTTTTTACAGGATTATCAAGTTTCCTTACAGATACATCTGTTAAGATGGTCTATTCGGTCATGCCTATGTTCCTGCTCTCAATAGGTGCTTCTAAGACCAGCCTGTCGCTTATTGAGGGAATTGCCGAGAGTACTGCCTCATTAGTAAAATCTTTGTCGGGTTTCTGGAGCGACAAAATTGGGAAAAACAAACCTTTCCTGCTAATCGGGTACGGATTATCTGCATTGATAATGCCTTTGTATACGTTTGTCGCCTCCCCTATGCAGGTGCTTTATCTGCGCTTTGTAGAAAGGGTTGGCAAGGGTATCCGTACCGCACCAAGAGATAGTCTTATTGCCGGTTCTGTAACAAACGGGGAGACTGGAAAAAGCTTCGGGTTGCAAAAGGCGATGGATAACAGCGGAGCAATCGCAGGTCCGCTTATTGCGTTTGCCATGCTTTCGATATTTGTCGACAACTACCGTCTGATTTTTCTTTTTGCAGGTATACCGGCCTTTCTGGGGATATTTGTAATTCTCTTCGGAATCAAGGAGGCAAAAAAGAGTCAGGAGAGTCTGTTCAAAAAGTTTCATTTCAATGATTTCCCTAAAAGGTATTATCTCTTTCTTATAATCGTCTTCATTTTTACTTTAGGCAATTCAACAGATGCCCTTCTGTTGGTTAAAGCAAATGAAATTGGGGTGAAAGTGGCTTTTATACCATTGGTCTATCTTGTTACAAGCATTGTCTCGGTTTTACTCGCCATTCCAATAGGAACACTCTCGGACAAGATTGGAAGGGAGAAGATACTGGTTGCCGGTTATCTCATTTATACCGTTGTATACTATGGTTTCGGAATAACAAGCAGCGTGGGAGCCATAGTTGCACTCTTTGCCCTGTATGGTCTCTATTCTGCTGCCACCGACGGCATCCAGAAAGCATTTGTGTCAGATATGATAGACAAGAACAAGCAGGGCACCGGGTTGGGAATCTACAATGCGTTATTGGGAATAACCCTTTTGCCTGCCAGCATTATCGCAGGATTGCTGTACGACAATATAAACTCACAAGTTCCATTCTATTTTGGTGCCGCAACTGCATTCATATCGGCGATACTGATGCTATTTTTTATGTACTCCGGGAATCAGACAACACCACAAAAAGATAAATAATCTGATGGTGTGATTACATCGAATGAATGTTCCCGATATGTAGATGCAAAGGATATTGGTAGTTTGCTTTTCTTATTTCCTTTCCATTTGAATTCATATGCATGTAACATTCCCCCTTCTTCCTCTATGTAATCGATCTCCTGCTGTGAATGAGTTCTCCAGAAATATGTATTGACATAAATTCCATTATAATCAATATACTTTCTTCGCTCGCTTATAATAAAATTCTCCCACAAAGCGCCAATGTCATTACGAAGGGCTAGAGGATTAAAATTATTTATTATTGCGTTTCTAACACCATTATCATAAAAATATATTTTCTTGCTCTTTTTGAGTTCACTCCTTATGTTTCTGCTAAAAGAACTTAGCCTGAATATAACAAATACTTTCTCCAATAAATCAAGATACCTTTCAACTGTCTCTTTATCTATTCCTAATGACCTTCCAAGTTCGTTATAAGATACCTCACTTCCAACTTGCAAGGCTAAAGCCCTTAGCAGGTTATTTAACCCATCCGGATTTCGAATATCCCTGTAAGAGAAAATATCCTTGAACAGATAGCTATTGGTCAATTCCTTTAAGAGAGGTAAAGAATCTGACGGGTGATTTACTACATCTGGGTACATACCATAAATCATACGGTTTTCCAGCAACCTGTTTTCTTCAATTAAAGATGTATGCTTTACCAATTCATTGGTTGAAAAGGGATAAAGATGATACTCAAACTTCCTTCCTGTGAGTGGTTCGTTCAATTTGTTTCTCAGATCAAAAGCTGAGGAACCAGTAGCAATCACCTGAATATCTTCTATATTATCTACCATTAATTTTAAGGTCAATCCTATATTGTCTACTTTTTGAGCTTCATCTATCAGTATTAGTCTGTGTTTCCCAACTAAAGTTCTTAATTGAGATGATGTAATATTCTCCAATAAGACACGAATGTCTGGTTCATCACAATTTAGCGACAAAACCAGATTTTCATCATTCCCGGCAATGATTTGTCTGAGAAAAGTGGTTTTCCCAACCTGTCTGGGCCCGGTGAGGATTATTGCTTTCCCTTTAAACAAACGTTGTTTAACCGATTCGTAAATATCTCTTTGTATCATAGTAAATATTCCTAAACGACACAAATATATAATTTCTTCGTATATATACGAAATTTTAATACGAAATATTCGTTTAGGCATAATTTATTATGTTCAGAAAAAAAAATATTGCAGGATAAATTTAATTACATACATTTGTTTCGTAATTTTACGAAATGAATAAAACAGCCATCACAAAGAAATATTACACTCCTGACCAGGAGAAGATTGCTCTATACGCCAAAGCTATATCACATCCGGCAAGGGTATTTATCATGGACTACCTCGCCAAAAACACCGAGAGGTGTTGTTATAGTGGTGATATGGCAGAAAACCTGCCCATTGCACGCTCTACTCTTTCTGAACACCTAAAGGAGCTTAAGAAGGCAGGATTAATTCAAGGCGAAATAAATCCTCCTTATATTAAATACTGTATCAATCGTGCGAATTGGGAGGAGGCAAAACTTATGTTTAAAGAATTTTTTAACAGATAGAAAGATGAATATTAAGATTCTGGGCACAGGTTGCCCTAAATGCAAGACACTTGAAAAAATGACCAGAGAGGTTGTTGAGAAAAACGGGTTTGATGCTACCGTTTCAAAAGTTGAGGATATAATGGAGATAATGAAGTACAACGTCATGTCTACACCTGCCCTTGTGGTTAACGAAAAAGTCGAAATTAAAGGAAGGATTCCTTCTGAAGAGGAGATCAGACAAGTATTAAGTAAATATTAAACAATAAAAATATTATGAAACGTTCAGTTATTCTAGGTCTTACCCTATTTATGGCAATGGTGACACTCTCTGCCAAAGCACAGGACAAAGTTGAAGTCTATTATTTTCATCTTACAGCAAGGTGTGTAACTTGTCAGACAGTTGAATCGGAAGCAAAAGCCGACATTCAGGCTCTTTACGGAGGAAAGGTTAGTTTTAAGTCTATCAACCTGGACGATGCATCTAGCAAGGAGATTGCAGAAAAACTTAAGGTACCCGGACAGGCTCTTTTGATTGTAAAAGGCAAACAGATCCAGAACATAACCAACGAAGGTTTTATGTATGCCCGCAAAGATCCTGCTAAATTCAAAGCGGTTATAAAAGAGAAAGTCGACGCTCTTCTAAAGTAATTTCAGGTGGATTTACTTACAAACTTATTAGATAACAGCACAATGCCATGGATATCGGCATTGATGCTGGGTTTGATGACAGCTATCAGCCCATGCCCGTTAGCCACAAATATAACTGCTATTGGATTCATCAGTAAAGATCTCGACAATCGGAACAGGGTCTTCTTAAATGGTCTGTTCTACACTCTTGGTAGGGCAATTACATATACTTCAATCGCCTTAGTACTATATTTTGGTGCCGACCAGTTTAAGTTTTCCGGGTTTTTCCAGCAGTACGGCGAGAAAATATTAGGTCCCCTACTAATAATCATAGGTTTTTTCATGCTGGACTTCATTAAAATCAAATTCCCCGGAATGAGTGGAATGTCATCCAGAATGGAGAAAAAAACAAGATGGGGCTATTTCGATGCAATTCTGCTGGGGATGTTGTTCGCACTTGCTTTCTGCCCTTACAGCGGTGTTTTGTACTTCGGTATGCTTGTACCGATGACAATCAGCAGTGCATCCGGCCTGTACCTTCCTCTTATTTTTGCCATAGCAACTGGAATTCCCGTAATAATTGTCTCATGGTTACTTGCATACACCCTTTCCGGAATAGGAGGATTTTACAATAAGGTCAAATCATTCGAGAAATGGTTCCGCAGGGTAATTGCCGTCTTGTTTATTCTTGTGGGCATCTATTACATCTTCCGCGTCTATTAACCCATTAGCACATTAGCACATTAGCAAATTAGCAAATTAGCACATTAGCAAATTACCCATGGATTGGAAAAAAATCTTTAAAATCATACTCGGCATAGCCATTTGGTACGTATTATATCATTACCTGCAATTTTTTGCCGATTTGATTATCGATAAGATTCTCGGCTTAGAGAAGGGACTGCACTTAACCGAGGCACTGAGGTTCTTCATATTTGAGGTTCCAAAGGTATTGATGTTGTTGATTCTTATAGTTTTCTTTGTGGGAATCATACGCACTTATTTCACACCTGAAAAAACCAGGAAAGTTCTGGAAGGCAAATCATTATTTACAGGAAATGTATTAGCCGCATTATTAGGTATAGTTACCCCTTTCTGCTCATGTTCAGCAATTCCTCTTTTTCTCGGCTTTGTACAGGCAGGAGTGCCTTTAGGGGTGACATTCTCCTTTTTGATTTCCGCTCCTATGATAAATGAGGTAGCCGTTATTCTGTTGTTTGGTCTGTTCGGATGGAAAGTGGCTCTTATATATGTCATGACGGGATTAGTGATTGCCATAATTTCAGGTTTTATCATCGGAAAATTGAAACTTGAAAAGCAAGTAGAAGGTTGGGTTTATCAGATCAATGGAGAGAATGGTGATAATGTAGAAGAAAAAATAACCTTTGGTCAGCGTATTGAACTTGGTATTACAGCAGTCAAAGAGATTGTCGGCAAAGTGTGGATATACATTGTTATTGGTATTGCCGTAGGGGCTGCAGCTCATGGATATGTACCCGAAAGTTTTATGACTAACCTAATGGGCAAATCCACCTGGTATTCAGTTCCGCTCTCCGTTTTGATTGGTGTACCCCTTTATTCCAACGCTGCTGGTATAATACCAATAGTCAGCGTATTTATCGAAAAGGGAGTTCCTCTTGGCACAGCGCTGGCCTTTATGATGTCCGTTATAGGACTATCTCTTCCTGAAATGATCATTCTCAAGAAAGTACTCAAACTACCGTTGATACTGACCTTTGTTGGTATTGTTGCAACCGGGATAATGATAGTGGGATTTTTATTCAATACAATATTCTAATAACCAAAATATTCTAACAAACAGAATATCTGACAATGGAAAATAAAACGACTCCGGGAAAAAGTACCTGCCTTTGCGGAGGGGCAGATTATGTGGTTCTTGCTTGTTCAGGTGCCTGCGACTTGGGACAGATTACAGATCTTGTTGCCAGAAAGTTACGTGACAATGGTGTGCGAAAAATGAATTGTCTGGCCGTTGTAGGTGCCGGAATTGGCGAATCAACTGCACAACTTAAAAAGAACAATATCCTGATGCTGGATGGTTGTCCTGTAGATTGTGGAAAGAAAATACTGGATAATGCCGGTTTCACCGATTATAAATATGTTCGTATGTCTGATTTTGGTTATAAGAAGGGGCAGACACCTGTAAATGATGATGTAATCAAATATGTATATGACAAAGTCGAGGTTATCTATTAAGTTCAGACAGATACTTTCA
>CAZREC010000060.1:0-12727 GCA_964599025.1 uncultured Muribaculaceae bacterium
TCCGTTTAATGCAAAAAGGGAGACAAACCCTAAACAGTATATTATTATATTGTTTCTCATATTGTTCATATTAGAAAGTTAAACTGAGATTTAAATTATAAGATCTGGTACGTGGCTGACTTCCTGTTGCCACCTCAGCATCTCTGCCCCTGAAATCCTTGCTTACTATTGCAAAAGGATTGGATATGCTTGCTCCCAAAGAGATGTACTTGCAGAAAATTGTTTTGGCAAATTTCTCCGGCAGCGCATAACTAACTGAAATGTTATTACATCTCAATGTTGATGCGCTTACTACCCTGGCTGTACTATAATTATACATTTCATACATGTTAGTATACATATTTTTAGAGCCCGGTAAAAGAACATTATTCTTTACATTTGAATCAGGCAGTCCCGGGAAAATGGCATCTGTGTCACCAGGCACCCATCTGTTCAGAAGTTCAGTCGAGAAGTTGTCATACTCATTAGGTAAAGTGTTTGACTTGTATGCCTGACTAAGGAGTTTCTTTCCACCAATCTGTAAGCTGAAGTTAAATGAAAGGCTTAGCTGTTTGTATCTTAACTGTGAATTAAGCCCCCCTGTAAAATCGGCATCCCTCTTGCCGGCATAGACCATATAAGCTGTAGGATCGTTTGCAGGATCGCTACCCTCCTTGGTTGTCAGGTCTATAACAGGATAACCGGTGTTCTGGTCAATCCCGTCACATTTAAATACCCAGAAGGCAGAAGAAGAGTACCCCTCTTTGTACATCGATCCGGCAACTGCGGTCTTCCATGTCACATTCTGGGTACCGACTTTTGTTATCTGGTTATGATTTTTTGATGTATTTACATTCAAACTCCATGTGAAGTTCTTGGCACGAACCGGAGTAAACATGGCACTGAGTTCATATCCGCTGTTTTCCATACTACCTCCATTTACAGGCATACCGTCAATACCATATTCAACAGGGATTGCAAGAACGGTTATCATATCTGTGCCCTTTTTCTGATAATAATCTACACCAAAAATCACTTTGTTGTCAAAGAGCCCCATGTCCAAACCGAAGTTTGAAGAGAAGGTCTTTTCCCAGCGAAGGTCGGTATATGGGAGGCTGCTTATGTTGAGCATCTCTTCCTGTGTATTGATGTCGGTTATTGTTGCTGCAGCTGCTCTGGGGATTTTAACAATCAGGCTTGGACTGAAGTTTTCTGCAATATTACGCTGGTATCCGAAGCTTGCTCTCACGTTAAGATCAGAGACAACATTCTGTTTACGGAACCATTTCTCGCGTGAGACGTTCCACTTAACACCACCAGCATATACAGGGTTGAAATTTTCATTTGAATATCTGCCGAATCTGTTGGACGCATCGTTCCTTACGCTGAAATTCACCACATACCTGTTGTCGTAGGCGTAATTAAGGGTCATATAGAGGCCCATATTGTTTGTCAGGCGGTCAGTAATATTATTTGAAAATTTCTCAATCTGAGAGTTTGCATATATAGCCCCGGATACGGGGTTAGTAAGTGTAACCGGCACCTGGGTAAAAGATTTCCCTCTATATCTAAGATAGCCGTAAGCTGTTGATGCAATTCCATCATACTTCTTGCTCGAGACCTCCACTCCCACCATGGCCGTAAATGCATGTACCTTATTGAAGATAGCATTGTAAGAGAGAGAGTTTCTCCAGTTCCAGCTTAAGGTCTTCATGCCGTCGTTATTGTACTCGCCACCAACAGGCAGTTTTGAGTTCTTTGCATTCTCTGAATTCGGTTTCTCAGAACCATACTCATAATTCCTTATTGCAGTAATATAGTTCGACAACTCTGTCGCATAAGACTCTCCGTCAACTGTTGATATGTTTAAACTACCTACTGTCTCATAACGTAAAGCCTTGGATATATTGTATGTCAGATTCAGGTTAGTGTTGATGTTTGTTGACTTGGTTGTAAGTCCGGTCTCGTCTCTCTCATTGATAAAGTTGTACATGAAACGGTTTGTTTCTTCCTGGTAATAAAAGAGTGAGCCGTCCTCATTATAGGCAGGTATTACCCTGTTAGTTGCTGAAGCATAAGAGTACGGGCTGACCTTCTTGAAACCACTTACCTCTGAATGGGACCCCGACAATCTGAAGGCCATTTTAAAACGGTCGCTGAAATAACTTGATATACCGACACTGGCTGAGTATGATTTACTCTGGTTGCCAATTGCAGTATTGTTTACAGAGTTGTAATTAACAGAACTATAGTAAGTAGTCTTATCCGATCCACCGGATATGTTAATTGAATGGTTGTGGCTCACCGGATTCCTGAAGAGTATGTTAAACCAATCGGTATTGTTTGTTTCAAGTTTTGCCACCCCCTGATTGAATTCATCCTGAGTTATGTTTTTGTTCAGATACTGGTTAAGAAGTCCTGCGTATCCGATATTGTTATTGCTCCAGTTGGAGATAAGACCTCTTTCGAAAATCTCTCTTGAGACTGCAACTCTGTCCTTCGAATTCATCAATTCAAGCTTCTTATAGGAAAGCCTCTCACCTGCATTGAGTCCAAATGAATAAGAGACTTTAGCCGGACCTCCCTTTTGAAGTTTTGTATTTATCACTATCACACCGTTTGCAGCCCTTACTCCGTAAATGGCAGTCGCAGAGGCATCCTTGAGCACGGTAATTGACTCTATATCACTCGGATTGAGCCAGGAAATAGAGCTACCTACAAAATTCCTTATAAAGTCAAAATTATCTTCTGTGATACCACCTTGGGCATCCAGGACACTTGCCTTAAAAGGTAGCGGATCTTCCTGTATTATTCCGTCTACAACCCAGATTGGCTCCTGACTTCCCATAAGTGTAGAGGTTCCCCTTACACGTACACTCTGTCTTACACCTGTCAACCCGCTCGAATTGGTCACGACCAGACCGGGCAACCTTCCTTGAATGGCCTGTTCAAGATTGGTCACACCGTCAAAATAGAGATCCTTAGCCTTGATTGTACTTATTGCTCCTGCAACCCTCTCCTTATCAATAACCTGGTATCCTGTTACGACTACTTCCCTTAAACTTGTACTGTCCTCTTCCATTACTACAAGCATATTGCTCTGCCCTGAGTATCTCAGTAAACGAGGCTTCATTCCCAAGAAGGTGAAACTAAGAAGTATATCATTCTGATCAGGAACGGAGAATGAAAATTCTCCTCCAATATCTGTAGACATACCATACTTTGTACCTTTCACCAGAACAGCAACCCCAGGCAAGGTTATGTTTTTGTTATCAACTACCTTGCCTTTGATTATAACCTCCTTCTTTGTTTCAGGAATCCTGGGTTTAAGAGAGATCACAACAACCTTGTCATCAATTTTGAATGTAAGGCCTAAAGGAGAGAGAATCTCTTTCAATAAAGCAGAGAAGTCAGCATCTTTTGCATTTACATCAATCCTCTGTGAGGGTGCCAGATACTCCATTTTGTAGAAAAATGTGTATCCTGTCATCTTTTCAAGAGCAGTGAAAACCTCCTTTGGAGTGGAGTTCTTCAATGTCAGAGTAACCTTTTGCTGAGCATAATTGTTTGTGGATAACAACAAAGCAATTAAACACAATAAAAGCCTTGCTTTCTTAACTTTGCCAAGGCATCGGTCAAGCATTGATTGCCATAAAGAAAATGGCAATGAATCTGAATTTTTTTTCATACATTTGTTTTAGTTTTTATAATTAAAAATTCACAAAAAAGAGTTGGCCGACACTTTTTTGTGGGGAACGGGATTTTAATTAATCCCGTTCTTGCTTTCGGTAATTGTCAACTTTTTACCATCTATTTTATATTTCACATTACCAGACAGTTCTATTTTCCTTAACACATCCTCAATATCCGAATACATCGGCATTTTACCATAGTATTTATCATATCTGATCTTTTCATCTATAAATGCAACATCTACCTGATACCACCGGGCAATGATCTTCATAATCTCATCCAGTCGCATCTCGTTAAAATTGAATATTCCTTCTGTCCATGAAGTGTATGCGTCTACATCCACCTCCCTGACTGATGTCTCTCCCGTATTGGCATCCATCATTAACTGTTGTCCCGGTTTAATTACTGTCTTATTTTTTTCTTTATCGGAATAAAAAGCAATGGAACCACTCTTAAGAGTGGCAAAAATGTTATCATCCTCTTTATAGGCATTAACATTAAAGCTTGTCCCCAGAACCTCGATCCTGCTATCGTCAAGATTTACGATAAATGGTATTTTGTCTTTCTTGACCTCAAAATAGGCTTCACCGTGCAGATAAACATCGCGCACCTCTCCATTAAATTCAACCGGATATCTCAATTCTGAACCGGCATTTACCCAAACTTTTGTCCCGTCAGAAAGCAAGAGAGGATAAAAACCACCCAGTGGAACTTTAAGAGTATGATAGGTTTTTTCTGATTTGCCGGTAATTGTATCATTTTTAGAATAGATAAGACCTTTAGTTTGGTCATTCTGAACTACCACTCCCTTTGATGTTCCTACATAAATCTCTTTTGCCGCAAGCATGACCGTTTTTCCATCAGGTAATATCAATTCTGCCTTGAATTCTCCGGGGTTTATCTTTTCTTGCACAGACAATTGCTCTGGTTTGTTCCCCGAGTGGCTCATATAAAATATTAGCCCGGCTGATGCTAATAACAAAATTGATGCAGCATACCCTACACGGCGGAACAGCACTTTTCCCGGCGTTTTTATTCTGTTCATCAAACGTTTACGCTCCTTATCCTTTGCATCAACATAGGTAAAGGATCTGAGTGCACGATTATACATTGCTGCCTCATCCAACAGCTTTCTGTTGTTTTCTGATGAAAGCCAGCTCTCAATTTCCTCCTTGGACAACTCTTCTCTGTGGTACAGAAGTCTGTTAAGGAACTCAATATTTATATCGTGATCTTTTTCCTCCATGAAATTATTTTGTTTGCAAATAATACACGCATCACCCCGGAATGGGTGACATGAATTCTGAATATTTATTTAGAGAATCTATCTCAACTCAGATCGCAGATATAATATGGCCCTCTTTAGATGAGTTTTAACTGTATTAACAGATATTCCCAGATCAATCGCTATCTCCTTATACATCTTACCCTCCACAAAACATTTATTTATTACCTCTCTTTGCTTTTCAGGTAATTTTTTTACGTATACCGCTAACAAATCAAGAGACTTGTCATAGTCATCCAGATCCTGCCTGATATCCTTTTCATACGTAATAATTGACGGTTCATTTATAAGTACCACCTTTTGATGTCTTAAATAATTAAGAGCCATGTTACGTGCCAGTTTATACAAATAAGCCTTAAGTGACAAGTTTGTATCAAGTACCTCTCTTCTGTTCCATAATGCCATAAAAGCATCATGAACAATGTCCTTTGAAATCTCATTATCTCTCACATAACCATACACGAAAGACATAAGATCCTCAAAATGAGTTTCAAAAAGTATTTCAAAATATCTCTTATCAAAAGGTTTTTTTTGCATAGTTCAAAGTTAAAGCAAATATATAAAAAAAGGCAGACCTTTATCGTCTGCCTTTTTCCTCTTTCGGTCATAAATCTTTTTGGACCTGTGTACCCGCTTGTGACACACCGGATGTCCGTGATCTTCAATCTCAGCATCCCTGCTTGCGATTCTGTTGGCCTTAATGTAGTCGGCTTCTGTAATACGTTTCTTCGGTTTCATAATGCAAAGATAGTGACTTTTACAATACAAACAAACCGCGTAAGCACCATGCATGCAAATAGTTACTAAAAACTACTGCAAAGTCAAAACGGGTTTTATAATACTGGTCCACAACTCATATCCTTTTGCATTCATGTGTAGCTTGTCATTAATAAATAGTGTTGTATCAATACCGTTAGGGGTCATCATTTGAGATGCAACATCTATATATTCGATGTGAGGCATTTGTTCCGCAAAACTCTTGAGCAACCTGTTTATGGCAGCCTGTTTGTCTATAAGGTTAAATCTTGAAGGAGATGGTTTTACAGAAACAATGTAGAGGGTAGACAAGGGAAAGTCGCTGATTACTTTATGGGCAAAAATCCTGAAGAGGTCGAAAAGTATATATGTCTCAACCGCAGCATCCTGAATTATGTCATTTTCTACATATAGTACAATTTTACCGGGGTTGAACGGCTTTACCAGAACATTGTAATGGTATAGAATATCTCTTATAGTAGAGCCCCCAAAACCATTATTGACAACTTTAAGAGGCTGCATATCCTGATAAACTGTCCGCCAGCCCCTTATTGACGAACTACCTACAAAAAGAACATCAATATCTTTTGAAATGCCGGACCCTCTCTTGCTTTTTTGTGCAATTGCCTTGATTTCATCTGAATAACGCTCTTTGAAATTCAGATTGTCCACATATTGCTCGTTAAAACCAATTTTCCATACTACGCTTTTGCCCTTTTCTCTGTATTGTGCACATAGCGTTACAGAAAAAAATATTAAAGTAGAAAGAAGTAAATATTTAAAATAAGAGATATTCATAAGTCAATTTTGAATGTATTAATTGGCAGCATTTTAGCATTGCCGACAGTGGCTCCTGAGCCATTTCTGTAAGCATGCCTCACGAATTTAGGATTTTTTATTGAATTGTTGCAAATATGAATTTCTTCACCAACGATTTTGAAATTCGATTTATAATAAGTTTCACCATCCTCCGATAGTTCAAATGCCGACGAGTCTGTAAGCGGTATAAGCTCTCCGTATGTGTTTCTGATTTTAAGAATCACAACTCCGTCAACCGTTTTTGCATAATAAACCTCAGGATAATCTATTCTGAACTCACTATGTTTATATGTTTCTGACAATGCTTTAAAAGCAAGTCTTTGCCCCACTTCTCTCTTTTTTGGAGGATGTATATTTTCCGGATCACCTAAATCAACTGTCAGTATAACACCAGAATTTGGTAAGCGTTTACAAGCCTCAGACATTAACACCCTCATTTCTGCTGCTTCTGTATTCTCATTTCCGGAATATTTATAAGGAGCAATCTGTACATAGTAGAAAGGAAGGTTATTCCCCCATGCCTCTCTCCAGCCCTTAACCATATCTGCTAGCATCTGCGGATATTGACCTGAATTACCGATATTTGCCTCCCCCTGATACCACAGAAAACCTTTTATAGAGTATCTTGCAAGAGGGTATATCATTCCGTTATAAAGCGATGATAGTAGAAATGCATTAGGTAAACCCTCTTTAGGTGCCGGAGCAACCTTACTGAGTTCAAATGTCTTTTTGAAGTGCCACTCCCCTGCCAAAGAGATTACAGTATCGGAAGAGGCTATCCTCATCTCTTCCGGAAGACCGACTATTCCCCCGTTCCATAATGATGAAAGGAGGTTTATCGCTATTATATTACCTCCAGTTTTCACTATTTCCGAAGGTATTGTCACACGTGGGTGCCTGTATGCCTGTGAAGGTAAAATACTCCGGTAAATTTGCTTCCCGTTGAAATATATCTCACAGTTCCTGTCAATCATGGGAAGCTCAAGTATCAGTTCCGAAGGCTTTGTTATATTAAATTTCCTGTATAAGATGGTCCCTCCGAGAGAGCCCCCTCTTGGTGTGTTGTAAAAATAGCCTGGTAACAGAAGTTTTTCCATTTTTGAAAAATCACTTACCGCCAACTCCTGTCCGGTACATTTTTGTGACTCCTCTATCCATCTCCCGAATCGTTTTAAAGCTTCTTCCTGCCCCAGAGTGTTCATTGTTATCTCTTCACTCCTCTCTTCTCTTTTTGACGAGTAAATTGGTCCTGCAGAATACTCCTCAGGTATCCAGCTCTCTAAGGGAGAGCCCCCGTATGAAGAATTTATAATACCTACAGGGATATCCAGTTGCTCCCTCAGCTTCTCTGCAAAAAAATATCCCACAGCAGAAAACCAGACAACATTCTCGTGATTTTTCTTCTTCCATCCCCCATTCGGGACCACATTTTCCTGCGGATAGAAACTCTCTTTTCTGGCTACATTGAAACTCCTCAGAAAATCATCATCCTTTCCGTTTATAACCTCATTTGCCCCCTCTACCCTGTTTTTACTGAGTTTATCCTCGTAAAAAGACATCTCCATATTGGATTGCCCCGAAACCAGCCAAACCTCACCAAAAACAATATCTTCAAGCTTAATGGTCTCAGAACCTGCTTCAATATTTATTGAATGGGATTTGTACCCGGCTCTAAGGGTCTTCAAGAGCGCACACCAGTAACCATCTGAATCGGATCTGACAATTATAGGATCTCTCCATGATGGCAATATTCTGACAGTTTGAAATGGTGCAGATTTACCCCACAGTTTAACATCACTATCTTGTTGAAAAACA
Organism: uncultured Muribaculaceae bacterium; assembly: GCA_964599025.1. Lineage (GTDB taxonomy): Bacteria > Bacteroidota > Bacteroidia > Bacteroidales > UBA932 > Bact-08. Next base: position 8,348 of record CAZREC010000060.1, read on the forward strand.
GCTCTGTCAGAAAATATTGAAGCCAATTTCAGTTCCTGCGCATTTAATGTGAAAATTTGCAGAAAAAAAAAGAGTAAAACTGAAACCCTGTACATATGCGTTATTTTTCTTCAGTATTGTCTGCCCATTGGTAGGTTTTAAACACACTTACCGGCAAGTTGTCCGTTGTTCTTAAATTTGTGACCTTCATATAGCTCCAACCCATTCTTGCTGCTACAGGAGCCGATACATTAGTGCTTGTCAATTCAATTTCCGATCCGCTTATCTTAGCATTTGCAGTATAAAAAACCTTGTCTTCGCCACATATCTCGAACAAAGAGGGCGGATTTCCATCCGTTGTTTTAAAGCCCGATTCTGCAAAGTTAAACCTTATTATGATTTTATTTCCGGCAACAGACATCTCTTTGAAAATTGGCGACCTTAATGTACTGAAAATTGACTTACCGTATGTCTGGCCAAGGGCAAGCGATGCCAGCCTTAAACCCACATCCTTCTTGTTCCTGGGGTGTATATCATTGATATCCGTTATATCATCATTAACTTCAATTGCTGTCTTTGCTATTGTTTTTGTGGCCTCTGCCTGAGAAAACCTCATTGCTGGATTTGAATAATAGGTCCTGTAGTTCCACAATCTTTGGTAAGGGGCTATCTGACAAATATATACCGGAAATTGTATTTTCCAGTCATTTCTCCAGCCTTCGATCATGGTCTTGAGAAATTTCGGGTATATATATGGACTGCCTTGGTTATTCTCACCCTGATACCAGATAACACCCGCAACCGGAATTCCCTTAAGAGGATGAATCATTGCATTATATGCACTTCCAATAGTACTCGGGCTCCCGTCGTCATGGCCGGCACTCCTGTTAAAAGCGTCGTCCAGAAGTTCAGCATCACCATTTACCCATTGCGAATTCATCCACACTTCAATAGCAGTGTTCCCCCAGTTGACACCTATCAAGCCAATAGGAATATTCAATTCAGTAAATAACTTCTTTCCAAAAAAATATCCGACTGCGCTAAAGTCTCCCGCTGTAGATGGTACACACGGCAGCCACTGAGAATCAAATTCTTCCATAGGTGTTGCGGCTGTCTTTCTGCTCATATTAAGCAGCCGTATTTTCGGATAGGTGGCAGTTGCCACCTCCTCCGTTCCGTTTGAAGCGTTTTTCAGATACCATTGCATGTTCGACTGACCGGCGCAGATCCACACCTCTCCGACTAGTATATTCGAAAATGTTTTTTTGATTTTACCCTCTACAATTATGCTGACCGGTTCCATTGCTGCGCCGGGGGTAGTGACAGGTACGCTCCATGACGAGTTGCTTTCTACTGTTGTTATAACAGGAGAGGCTGCCCAGGAACATGTCACTCTTACCTTCTCTCCGGCTGTACCCTTTCCCTTAATGACAAAAGTTGAATTCTGCTGAATTACCATGTCGCTCTTAAGAGAAGAACTGACCTCAATTGTGGAATTACTCACAAATTTTTCACTTACAACATTATCCTCTTTACTGGAACAAGAAAATACTATAAGAAAAATATATAAAAGCATTAATCTGTTCACTAAAGTTCTCCTTTCAAGAGTTTATCAACCAGTTCATCAAAATCTACTGTTGCCACCCCGACATACTTGTCTGCTCCTCCATAATAGACGTATAGTATGCCATCTTTCACGATATTACCTGTCGGAAATACACATCCTTTATAGTAGCCCTCCAGTTCATAGTCGAATTCAGGCTCCATTATAAAATTTCTGGTCCTTGCTATTACCTTAGTCGGATCATTCAGATCGAGCATCAGTGCACCTACCCTGTAGTACCCTCTCCCTCCGTTTTCCACACCATGGTAAAGAAGAAACCATCCTTTATCTGTTTTTATTGGGGGCGTGCTTCCCCCGACCTTTTCCTCCCAACTACCCTCTACTCCTTCAATAAGAACCTTGCTTGGAACTTCCCAGTCAAGCAAGTCATCAGAAGATCTGATCCATATTGCCGGATATTTAGGACCATAACCTATACCTATCCACTCTTTTGGTCTGTGAATCATCACAAATTTGCCGTTAATCTTTTCCGGAAAGATTATTACATCTCTGTCATCGAGATTTGATTGTGTAATTCTCCCGAGCCTCCGCCATGTTTTAAAATCTTTTGTCATTGCCAGAGCTGAATTGGCAATATTCTTCTTTAAAAACAACGGGGCATTATCTCCCATCTGAGGAGTAAGAACTTCATCATGATCAAACCTCCAGTATTGTCCCGGATGAAATGGTCTGAAAGCATATGTAATATAGTAATAATCATCAAATTTAACAATCCGCGCATCCTCTACACAGCCAGAATCTGGCCCCTCTTTACTTGGTCCGAAACAAGGCATATCATTCTCTCTTGTGAAGTTATATCCATCCTTGCTTGTTGCAAGGCCGAATCTTATCACATGATCCTCATCGTCTCCTGCAGCTCTGTAAAGAAGATAAAATATACCGTTTTCATACCAGGCTCCCGGATTACACACAATTAAATTCTCCCAACTATTTTTTTCAAGTGGCCTAAGTATTGGATTCCCACTAAATTTTTTAAGTTTCATTTTTATAAAAGGTCTGTTTTTTACCAGAAAACAACAAGCATTAATACAAATGTCGCCAGTAATATATATGATATAAATCTGTAATTTTTATAGAAAGGTATTCCCACTAATGACAGTGTGTCTTCCTTAAATACTCTCTTTGTCCATATCAGATCTTTAACCCTGTCATTATCCGGGGCATCAGACAGATAAGAGTATATAATCATTATTGTCATGCTGAAAGCCATATAAATAGGCACCGTATTCAGAAAATGCATATCTCCGAAAATTGAAGTACCTGTATTTATTTTGTAAATCATATTAACCAGTCCGGGTACCGCGCCTATTATCATACCATAAAACGCAGCATTAGCATTTATTCTTTTCCAGAATAGTCCCAGTAAAAAGGCAGAGACAATGGGTGGTGCCAGCATAGAGAGCATCTCCTGGTAGTATTTCACAAGAGAACTGAATCTCTCTCCAATTTGAGGCGCCCATAAAACTGCGATTATCAATACTATAACAGAAACAATCTTACCTACTTTTACCTGTGTTTCAGGACTTGACTCCTTTTTTACCGATTTATAGAAATCCATTGTAAACAGAGTAGCCACAGAGTTTAGAAGACCACTTAAAGTAGATGTAAGAGCGGCAATAAGTGCAGCAAGTAAAAAACCGATCACTCCCACAGGCAACATATTAATTATCAACGATGGATAAACCATATCGGGCTTTGCCAGATCGGGGAAGAACTTCCTTGCCATAACCCCCGGAATAATGATTATAAACAGAGTAAGCAGAGTAAGGAAGCCTACCATCAATACCCCTTTTCGTCCGTCATCCAGACTTTTAGCAGTAAGCACACGTTGAACCAGCTGCTGGTTGTTTGTCCAGAAGAAAAAACCCAGAATAGGTATCCCCAGAATCATTCCGAGCCACGGTACAGAAGGATCACTCATTGGTCTGACAAGCTTCATCGTAATATCATTATTCATCATCATATCAATAATATATGATGTCCCTCCTTTCAGCGATATTATGATTGTCAGACATATGGCCCCTGCTGTAAGGACTATTCCCTGAATAAGGTCCACCCTTATGGCAGATGAGAGTCCCCCCGGAATTGTATAAGCAGCTACAATCAATGCAAATATGACGACAAAGAACTCTATGGACATCTCCGGGAAAACAAGCTTCATGACTAACGCTGCTGCATAAAGTGACCCGGCTGCATCAAGGAAAATGTTTATTATAATTGTTATCGCAGAAAAGTAGTATCGGCTTTTATGGTCATAACGTTTTCCCAGAAATTCAGGTATTGTGTATACTCCCGATTTTATATAAAAAGGCAGTATAAACCACACAAATATGAGCATGACAATTATTGCCATGAAACTATAATTGAAAACTCCTATACCCGTAGAGTAAGCATCTCCACTCTGGCCAATTAATGTAGAAGAGGATATACTAGCTGCAAACATAGAAAATCCAACAACCGGCCAGCTGACCGACCTGCTGGCAAGAAAATATCCCTCTGCTGAACTACTCTTTCTATATTTAAGTCCTAACAAAACAATAAATGCGAAATAACACGTTATTACAATTGCATCTACTATGTCCAACGTTCCTGTAATCATATTTTATATTTCTTCTTAGTAATGTTAATCTCTTTACTAACAGCTCCTCCATTTCCATAGAGGAGCTGTACCAAAAAACCAACTAAAATCTATAACCTCTGCATTTTTGTAAATTATTATCTTTTAAGACTGACACAATAACTCCATGGGTTTGCTATCATTGCATCGTAAGAGTTGT
>CAZREC010000060.1:12737-14721 GCA_964599025.1 uncultured Muribaculaceae bacterium
CTACAAAAAGACCTAACGTCTTGACATTAAATACCAGTGTGTTATTGGTGAATGTATACCCCTTTTTGTTGTTTGGTTTATACTCGAACGGTATATCACGTCTGAAGATTGTCTTAATTATAAGATTTCCATTTGCATCTTTAATTATATACTCATCTGTAACAGCATCATGTTCCCACTTTCCACCAGTACGTGGAATTAATCTGTATACTCTTTCAGCATTATCAACTCCGTTTTTCCATTTGAATTCGGCATACTTTCCGTCTGCACCAGAATTGTTCACTATGTTGCCGTATGAATTTCCCGACTCTGTAAAACCTGTCTGTTCAAATGTATAAATATTGTCAAGTTCGCAACTTGGGGGATTTCCCAGAAACAGTGTATTTTGTGTACCAAGATTAACCCATGCATCGCCACCATAGGCTCCACCGTCAGCACCTCCGTACACCATCATTAAGGTCACTTTCCATTCGCCTTTGATTGGCTCAACAAAAGGAATCATATTGACTGTCCATTCAAGCTGCGAACCCTCAGCCGAGGTCACAATTATTTTTGCCCGATTATTTGCATTATCAAAATCCAATATATCCCCGGTTTTAACATTTGCACTAGCTCCCCATGAAGGAACCAGAGAGGTCATTTTTATTTTTTTCGATCCTGTTGCATCCATATTATACTTGAATGATACAGTGGCAGTTTCTCCACTTCTGGAAATTGTTGCAAGACCGATTTGATTTTCAAACTTGATTTCTGTAATATTTCTCTCCTTGTTCCATTTACCTTCATTTATCTCTTTCATTACATCTTTCTGGCAAGAAAACAGAGCAAGAAACAGAACAGAAACTATTAATAAGTATTGCGTTTTCATATCTATTCTATTTTGAGTGTTATTTTAAATTCGGGTTAAGGTCAATTTCTCTTTGCGGAATCGGGAAAAAAGCCAGTTGCGCATCTGTTACTGCAGAGAGATCTGAATCCGCTCTTCCAAAGCATTTCTTACCCTGAACTTTTGTGCGGACAAGATTAAACCTTCTCAGGTCCTCAAGACGTTTATGTTCAAAACAAAATTCGAATGCTCTCTCCTGAAGTATTGCCGCTCTGAACTGAGCATCATTTGAGAACTCCGAAGCTTGATATTGTCTGCCGTTTACCCGGGCAGTAACTCTGTTCAGCCACTGCAGACCTTCTGTCTTACCCAGAGCTTCTGCATAAACAAGAACAATTTCGGAGAACCTTATCAGGTAAGAGGGAACACTTGTCCGTTCTGTACCTTCTGCATTGACATCCAGAAATTTTGATGTAAATACGTAGTGTGTGAGGTTTTGTGGAACCATAGATTCTACAACATAGTTCTCCCCTGATTTTTTATAGTAGGCATTATGGAAAAAGGTCAATCTCTTATCTATTGCACTGGCCGCTTCCATGTCGCTCCTCAGCTTGTCTGTTGCCACACATACCGACCAGCCATCACAAGTAATTCCATAACTACCATTTACAGGGCTTTTTACATAAAATGCCGCTCCACCGTTTCCGGGCAGAAAATATCTTGGCAATTTTGAATAGTCCCCCTCAGTTGAACTTCCCGAACGATAGTGCGATAAAAGAAATATCTGCTCCGGGCCGTTTTGTTTGTTGCAATCATAAACATTATAAATATTAGGGTCGAGAGAATAGACTGTCTGTTCCGGATTATCCACTACCTTTTTGGCCCATTTAGCTGCCTCAGTGTAATATGCTGTAACGTTTACAGAAGTCATGTCTTTATATAGCAATGCGTTGTTTTCTTTTGCAGATGCCAGGAAAAGGTAAGTTTTGGCCAACATTGCGCATGCGGCAACCTTATCTGCACAACCGGGAGAGCGATTAATAGTAAGCAGTTTTTCAGATTCATTCAAATCGTTGATAATTTGCCCGTATACCTCATCCAGATCCTTGGCTAATTTTGGGAATGACCCTGTTGTCGTCAGTTTACTAGGAACCTTCC
>CAZREC010000061.1:0-14622 GCA_964599025.1 uncultured Muribaculaceae bacterium
GGAAATCCGCTTGTGAACGGAGGGACGAGCACCTATTACAAACATATAGAATACAGAGATCTTGCGGAGACAATTCTGAAAAGGCTGGTAGCAATGGATGATGTCAAGAACTTTGGCTTGATTGGTAACTTCAACTTTTCGCTGAACTCTTCTACAAACTATCCTTCGGTTTTGGTTGAAACGCTCTTCATGAGCTCATTACCGGACGAGGAAAAAATTGTTGATGCTAAGGTTCAGAAGGAGATGATGATAAATGTTGCTAAAGGGTTGAATGACTATCTTCGGAAAGTGAGAAGGTCAAAATAAAGAACCAGAGCAATTGAATGGATTTTGAACTTAAGTCAAATTATAAACCGACAGGTGACCAGCCGGAGGCAATAGAGCAGATTATATCTCATGTTTCCGGTGGTGTTGACGCAGTGACACTGCTCGGAGTAACAGGTTCGGGTAAAACCTTTACTATGGCAAATGTCATTGAAAGACTACAAAGGCCTACACTTATCTTGAGTCATAACAAAACACTGGCGGCACAGCTTTACGGTGAGTTTAAATCCTTTTTTCCAAATAATGCAGTCGAATACTTTGTTTCGTACTACGATTATTATCAGCCCGAGGCCTATATGCCTGTGACTGATACCTACATAGAGAAAGACCTTAGTATAAATGACGAGATTGAAAAGCTGAGATTGTCAGCATCCAGTGCCTTACTCTCCGGAAGAAGGGATGTAATAGTGATTTCAAGTGTGTCTTGTCTGTATGGAATCGGAAATCCCGCTGATTTTCATGCAAATACAATAAACATAAAGAGAGGAACAAAAATATCAAGAAGTAAACTGCTATATTCTCTTGTGGATAGTCTCTATTCAAGAAATGAAGCAGAGTTCAAAAGAGGGACATTCAGGGTCAAAGGCGATACAGTTGATATATTTCCGGCATATTCAGACACAGCTTGCAGGATAATATTTTTTGGAGACGATGTTGAGAGTATTGAGCTTTTTGATCCGCTTACCGGTGCACATGTAACAGATTTGAAGGAAATTGCAGTATATCCTGCAAATATTTTCGTTACTACTAAGGATAGAATGAAGACAGCCATAGTGCAGATTCAGGATGACATGATGAAGCAGTACTCTTATTTCACAGAAATAGGGAAACATATGGAGGCCAAGCGGATAAAGCAAAGGGTAGAATTCGATATAGAGATGATAAAGGAGATTGGATATTGTCCCGGAATCGAAAACTACTCCCGTTATTTCGACGGACGCTCCCCAGGAATGAGACCTTTCTGCCTTATCGACTATTTTCCAAAAGATTTCCTGACATTCATAGATGAGAGTCACGTAACAGTATCTCAGGTAAGGGCAATGTACGGAGGTGACCGGTCGAGAAAAGAGACTCTTATTGAATATGGGTTCCGCTTGCCGGCAGCTGCAGACAACAGACCACTAAAATTCAACGAGTTCGAGGATATTCTCGGGCAAAGGGTCTTTGTAAGTGCCACACCGGCAGACTATGAGCTGAACTTATGCGAGGGTTTGATTGTTGAGCAGGTGGTTAGACCAACCGGATTGCTTGATCCTCCAATTGAAGTAAGACCCACAAAGAATCAGATAGACGACCTTCTTGAGGAGATCAGAATAAGAGTAGTTAAGGATGAGAGAGTTCTTGTAACTACTCTCACAAAAAGGATGGCTGAGGAGCTGGACAAGTATTTTTCACATATCGACATCAGATGCAGGTACATTCACTCAGATGTAGATACAATGGAGCGTATCGAGATACTGGAAGATTTTCAGGCAGGGAGGTTTGATGTGTTAATCGGAGTTAACCTTCTGAGAGAGGGTCTGGATCTTCCGCAGGTATCTCTTGTGGCAATTCTTGATGCAGACAAGGAGGGGTTTCTCAGGTCGGAAAGGTCCTTGACACAAACAGCGGGCAGGGCAGCAAGAAATGTTGACGGAAGAGTTATCATGTATGCCGATACCATAACCAGATCGATGCAAAGGACAATAGAGGAGACAGACAGAAGAAGAAAGAAGCAGGAGGAGTACAACAGGGAAAACAATATTAAACCTACACAGATTGAGAAACAGATAAGAAACGTAATGGGCAGGGTAAAGGAGTTCCAGCAGGAGGGAGAATTAACCAGTGCGCTTCTTAATGATCCTGTGATGGCTTATCTTAAGCCGGAGCAGATTAAGGAGGCAATTGCTGCAGCAAAGACCGAGATGGAGAGAGCGGCTTATGATCTGGACTTTATTATGGCAGCAAAATTCCGGGATGAGATGAATGCACTCAGAAAACTTTTGGAGAAATAGAGTATGATTTCTGAAAAACTAGATAAGGTACTCAAGAGTTGTATAGGAGATGAGGAGAGATGGCTTATACGATCATTTGAGATTGCTGCTGACTCCCTGAAGGGGATAGACAGAGGAAATGGAGTTCCATTTATCGAACATGTTGTGTCAGTAGCCGAGATTGTTGCTTTCGAAATTGGTCTCATGCCATCTGCTGTAGTTTCAGTTTTTCTTCATGAGGCTACCAGATCGGATAATACCCGTCTTGAAGAGATAAGACGGGAGTTCAGCGACGAGATTATATCAATGGCTCAGAGTCTGAATAAGATTTCCGAGATAAAACCTAAGGATACCGGACTTCAGTCCGACAACTACAGAAAACTAATAGTTTCATACTCACGAGACCCGCGGGTAAGCCTTATAAAACTGGCAGACAGGCTGGAAATTATGAGAAATCTGGATTTTTTTACAAAATCCAACCAGATAAGAAAAGCTACTGAAACCCTTCTTTTGTATGCCCCTCTTGCCCATCAGCTTGGGATGTACAACCTGAAAAGTGAGCTTGAAGATCTGTCATTCAAGCATACCGATCCTGATCAGTACAGATTCATTTCAAATAAGTTAAAGGCAGGGGAACAGGACAGGAAGCGGCTCATGGATATATTCGTCAGGCCCATAGAGCTGAGTCTGAAAAAAGAGCATATTAAATATGTTCTAAAAAGCAGAACAAAGACAGCCTATTCCATCTGGAAAAAAATGCAGGCTCAGCAGATTCCTTTTGAGGGTGTTGCAGATATCTTCGCAATCAGAATAATAGTAGATACATCACTGGAAAAGGAGAAGGATATGTGCTGGAAAGTCTACTCTGTTGTGACTGAATATTATGAACCCGACACAAATAGGTTGAGAGACTGGATAACAGTTCCAAAACCAAGCGGATACGAATCATTGCACACGACTGTAAATACAAAGGAGGGGCAGACCATAGAGGTCCAGATCAGAACAAAAAGAATGGACGAAATTGCGGAAAACGGACATGCTTCGCACTGGGCATATAAAGGTGTGAAAAATGATCAGGGTTTGAATATCTGGCTGGGAGGGGTAAAGAGGTTGCTTGAGTCGACAGATAAGCGCCAGGAACCGCGTTTTCTTGATTTTGTACTGGACGAGATTTTTGTTTTCACTCCCGATGGAGACCTGAGGCGGCTGCAGGCAGGCTCTAGTGTACTTGACTTTGCATTTGACATACATTCTAACCTTGGCCTTAAATGTGCCGGTGCCAAAATCAATGGCAAACCGGTTTCCATAAGGGAGAAACTAAAAACAGGCGACGTTGTTGAGGTGATGAGTAACAAGAACCAAAAGCCATCGTCTGACTGGTTGAACTTTGTAGTTTCGTCAAAAGCCAGGGCAAAGATCAAGCAGAAGATGAAGGAGGAGGAAGGAAAGAGAGCGCAGACAGGCAAAGAGCTTCTTGAGCGAAGGATGACAAACTGGAAAATGGAGCTTAACGATGATGTTCTTAATTTCCTGATCAAATATTATAAATATAAGACTATAAACGAATTTTTTGCGGCTCTTGCCGACTCACAGGTTGACATTTCAGATATAAAAGGTCTTCTGTCAACTAAAGAAAAGCAGGAACAACAGTCAGAGGTAAAGGAGGGAATCCCTGTATCTGGTGCGCAACATAGAAACTTCGAAAAGAGTCTCCAGTCCGGCACAGATTATCTGATAATTGATGACAAACTTAACAATGTAGGATTCAAGTTATCCAAGTGTTGTAACCCTATTATGGGCGATGAGGTGTTCGGGTTTGTCACTATAAAGGAGGGGGTGAAGATACACAGAATAACATGTCCCAATGCTGCCAGACTTATGGACAGCTATCCATACAGGATACAGAAGGTGAGATGGAGGGAATCATCTGTAGGTCAGAGTTTCCAGACAACGTTAAGAATAAGTTCATATGGAGATGCCGGATTAAGCCAGCAGATAATGGAGATTATAAACATGCTCTCTATCTCCCTGCGGTTTTTCTCAATTTCGGAACAGAAGGGTATGTTTGAGGCAAAAATTCAAGTGGCGATTTCCAATAATCAGGCCCTTGATAAACTGATTTTCAACCTCAAGAAAATTAAAGGAGTAAAATCTGTAACCAGAACATCTAATGCATAAGAATTCAATAATTATAAAAGGGGCCAAATTAAACAACCTGAAAAACATATCGCTTGAAATACCGAGGGACAAGATGGTCGTAATTTCGGGAATTTCAGGATCTGGTAAATCAAGTCTTGCTTTTGACACTATATTCGCAGAGGGTCAAAGACGGTTTGTAGAGAGTCTCTCCTCTTTTGCAAGGCAGTTTCTAGGAAGGATGACAAAACCCGATGTTGATGAGATTACAGGAATTCCTCCGGCGATAGCAATTGAACAGAAGGTAAACACCAGTAATCCACGTTCGACCGTAGGTACCAGTACAGAGATATACGATTATCTGAGATTGCTTTATGCCAGGATTGGAAAGACAATCTCTCCTGTAAGTGGTGAGGAGGTAAAGAAACATACTGTAAATGATATCTTAAGGCACATTTATTCATATTTACCCGGTTCTCCCGTTTATATACTGGCCCCAATTGGTTGGGATAGCAAGGATGCAATGGTTGAGAGACTTCTGATTCTGAAAGAGGAGGGTTTTACAAGACTATATTCAGAGGGAGAAATTGTGAGGATAGAGAGTGCCCTCAACAGGGAATTTGAGACCGAGAGTCCGGTCTATTTACTGGTTGACAGAGTTATACTTGAAGATAGCGAAGATGAGAGAAACAGATTGATGGATTCTTTAAAGACTGCTACAGAAATCGGAAGAGGGCTTGGTACAGAAAGGGGAGTAGTACTTATTTCAAATGGCATCAAGGGAGAGTTACCCAAAGTGTTTTCCACACTCTTTGAGGCAGACGGAATTGAGTTTGAGGAGCCTTCAGAACTGATGTTCAGCTTTAATAATCCGATAGGAGCATGTCCTGTCTGTTCCGGATATGGAAAGGTTTTAGGAATAGATGAGAGCCTTGTGGTACCTGATCCCACTCTATCTGTTTATCAGGAAGCGATTGCCTGCTGGCGGGGAGATACCATGAAAACCTTCTACAATGAATTCATACTATCTGCAGGCAAATTTAACTTTCCTATTCACAGACCGTTCTATGAGCTAACTACAGAACATAAGCAGTTGCTTTGGAGCGGAAACAAGTATTTTACCGGTCTGAATGAGTTCTTTAAAATAATTGAGGCAAACAAATACAAGATACAGTATCGTTATCTGATGAGCAGGTATTCCGGCAAGACAACATGCCCGGGGTGTCATGGCAGCAGGTTGCGTAAGGAGGCGTTGTACGTTCAGGTTGCAGGAAGGAAAATTAGCGAATTGCTAGAGATGAGTATTGATGATCTCTACTCATTCATAACAAATGTTGAATTGTCGGAATATGACAGGACTATCGCAGCAAGGGCACTTAAGGAGCTTGAGAACAGACTGAGCTGTATGCTGGCTGTAGGACTATCTTATCTTACACTTAACAGACCATCAAATACTCTGAGCGGAGGAGAGAGTCAGAGAATCAACCTTGTTAATTCCATCGGGAGCAGTCTTGTAGGATCACTATATATTCTGGATGAACCAAGCATAGGGCTTCATCCGAGAGATACGAGGCGGTTGATTACTGTACTCAAGAAACTCAGAGATCTGGGAAACAGCGTTTTAATAGTGGAGCACGACGAGGAGATAATAAGAGCATCTGACCAACTAATTGACATTGGTCCGTTTGCCGGAAATTATGGAGGTGAGCTTGTTTATCAGGGTTCAATTAAAGACAATTTTACCAGAGAGGAGTGTGGAAAGAGCCAGACTTTGGCTTTTCTGTCGGGTTATGAGAAGATAGAACTTCCTTTTGAGAGAAGGAGCTGGAGCAGTTTCATTGAGGTGAATGGTGCTGTAGAACACAATCTGAAATGTATTAATGTTAAGTTCCCTCTTAAGACATTAACCGCTGTGACAGGGGTCAGCGGATCAGGAAAATCGACACTGGTGAGAGATATTTTGTATCCTGCCCTCAACAGAAAACTAAACCAATTCGGAGACAAGCCAGGCGCGCACAAAGATATATCAGGTGATATAAACAAGATAACCGCAGTCGAGTATATAGACCAGAATCCGATAGGTAAGTCAACACGGTCAAATCCTGCTACATACCTTAAGGTTTACGACGAGATAAGGAAATTGTTTTCCGAACAACAGTATGCAAAGGCTAATGGTTACGGACACTCTCATTTTTCATTCAATATAGAGGGTGGTAGATGCCCGGATTGTCAGGGAGAGGGAGTTATAAAGATTGAGATGCAATTTATGGCCGATGTTCAGATGGTTTGCGAATCATGCGGAGGAAAAAGATTCAAGCAAGATATACTGGAGGTCAGATACAAGGAGAAAAACATCAATGATGTCCTTAACATGAGTGTCGATGAAGCAATCGGCTTTTTTTCCTCACAAAAGGAGGCTATTGCACGGAGAGTTGCAGAAAAGCTAATGCCACTCAAGGCAGTCGGTCTTTCGTATGTGCAGTTGGGACAAAGCAGTAGTACACTAAGCGGTGGGGAGAGCCAGAGGGTTAAACTGGCATCGTTTCTTGGAAAAGAATCGGGTAGTGGTTCAATTCTATTTATCTTTGACGAACCTACTACAGGACTCCATTTCTATGACATACGAACACTGCTGGATTCATTTAATGCATTAATAAACAGAGGACACACAATTATTGTGGTGGAACACAACATGGATGTGGTCAAGTGTGCAGACTGGATCATAGATATGGGCCCCGAAGGGGGATATGAGGGAGGGAGAGTAGTTTTTGAGGGGATCCCCGAAGATCTTGTTAAAATCAAAGACAACTATACAGCAAAGGCACTTATCGGGAAAGTGTAAGCTGATTTATAAGGTGAAACAAGAATCTTGTCCGGTTTGTTAAAACCGGATAATTTATAAAATAGTAGTCATCTGTAGGTTTATAGGTATGCATGTGAATACCCGACGTAACCAGCAGCGACGGTATGTTTTTCCTGACAAAAGAGTTCTGGTCCGAAGACTTGTAAAATATCTCCGCAAATTCACTACTCCCGTAAAAATCATAGTTGACATCAAGATTTGCAGAGCTATTCTTGTTTGAAGAGTCTATTTTTCTTTTAAAATCCTTGTACTTGTTTGCCCCAAGAATCAAAACATAATTGGTGTCTGCTCCCGGAGGTGCAAATATAGATCCCAGCTGGTCAATATTGATATTACAGATTATGTCCTTTGCCGGAACAGGCAGGTTTTTCACGAAATCCTCCGATCCGGCCATATTACTCTCCTTTGCATCAAAAGCCGCAAATATTATATTTTTCCTTGGACCCTCCTTATTAATCCTCATCTCTGAGAAGACCCTGGCAAGGTTCAGAAGAGCCGCTACTCCTGATGCATTGTCATCTGCTCCGTTGTAAATTTTTCCTCCAAGAACGCCAAGATGGTCATAGTGAGCAGAAACAACTATGTATTGTTCGGAGTAGAACTGAGCCGGTACAACAGCTATGATATTCCTTCCTAAAACAGTATCAGCAGTGAAACTCTGTGTAAATGTCTGATGATAGAACGGGATCAGACCATATTTTTCAAATTCACCTCTTATCATAGATGCAGCCAGCTGGTTCCCTGCTCCTCCGGTAGCTCTTCCATAGGTTTCATCGTTCGCTAGAAATGTTATGTATCCTTCAAGCGATTTTGCTTCTATAAGTGTGTCATATCTGTGTAAATCTTGAGAATATGCAGTAACAGCCCGGTAAAAAAGAAAATATAGTATAATGACAAGAGCAGAATATTTCTTCATTTAGAATTGTTTATATTTGTCAAAAATAATCTATTTGAATTGAAATATGCAAAATAAAAGGGGGACAAAAAGGATCCAACCGGCTAAAGGATTAAAAAACAGGGTTTTAATTATAATTAAATACCTGTTTGTCTATATACCACTAACATTTCTGGCGGTGTCCCTTTTATCTGTACTATTACTTAAATGGGTTCCTGTCTATTGCACCCCCCTAATGGTAATAAGGAGTGTGGAACATATCTCAGACAAGACATTCAAATCGTACAAAACATGGAAGCCACTTGAAGAGATATCTCCTAATATGCAGATGGCTGTAATGGCCTCGGAAGACACACGTTTCCTGGAACATATGGGATTTGACTGGGTAGAGATTGACAATGCTCTGGATGCCGGAAAAAAAGGAAGGAGAATGCGTGGAGCCAGTACAATATCGCAACAAACAGCAAAAAATGTATTCCTGTTTCCATCCAGATCATGGATAAGAAAGGGATTCGAGGCCTATTTCACCCTTGGAATTGAGCTTATATGGGGAAAGAGAAGAATTCTGGAAGTTTACCTTAATGTTGCAGAAATGGGCAGAGGAATTTATGGGGCAGAAGCAGCGGCAAACCAGCTTTTTCAAAAATCGGCACAAAAGTTGACATCAAGAGAAAGTTCACTTATTGCCGCCACTCTCCCGAATCCTTTAAAGCGAAGGGCAAACACCCCTTCTGCATATATAAGTTCAAGGGCATCAGATATACAAGCTCTGATGGGTATGATTGAGGTACCTGAATGGTTAAAAACCAGTAAAAAGAAGAAAAAATGAATAAGAAATTTTTTTTAGTCCTGCTAATTAGTCTGATAACAGTCGATTTTGTATATTCCCAATACGACAAACAACAGTTCTTCTTCCGGGGCAGGCAATTTCTTATTGAGGGGAAATATACACAAGCCATAGAGAATTTCAATATTCTTATCACTCTGGACTCTAAGTTGAATGAGGCTTTTTTTTTCAGAGGGATTGCCAAATATAATCTTGGTGACTTTTTAGGGGCGCAGCTGGACTTTGACCAGACGCTCAAAATTAACCCATTATACACACCGGCCTATCACTATAGAGCAATAACGCTAAGTCGTATAGGTAAATACGATCTTGCACTAAAAGATCTTGAGGAGGCCGTTGATCTCAGACCAAGTTATACCGGACTCTATTTCAGCAGAGGCGTGACATATTTTCTGTCGCAGCAGTTTGAAAAGGCAGTACAGGACTTCAATAAGTTTATCAGACACGAACCAAGAGTAGCAGATGCTTATCTTAACAGAGGTGCCTCTTTTCTGTTTTTGGGTGATACATTAAAGGCTCTCTCAGATTATAATACTGCCATAAACCTGAACCGGTTTGACCCGGAAGGTTATGTAAGACGCTCCAGAATTTATTTAATGCAAAACAACCTGCCGGGTGCGATTGAAGATTTAAACAAAGCAATTAACCTGGATACAGCGAACACATTTGCCTATTTTAACCGGGCACTTGCAAAATACAACAATAAGGACATAAATGGCGCACTTGGTGACCTGGAACAGGTTCTCAGGCAGGATCCGGGCAATGCCCTCACGCTTTACAACAGAGCCCTGATAAGATCTCAGATTGGTGATTATAATAATGCTTTGGACGATTATGACAAGGTGATTTCGATAAACCCCAATAATGTACTAGCCTATTACAACAGAGCTTCCCTTTTTATGCAACTTGGCAGACACAGGGATGCAATGGATGACTATTCAAAGGCAATCAGCCTTTATCCTGATTTTGCCAACGCATATATGAACAGGTCTTATGTTAAAAATCAACTAGGACAATTCACCTCAGCGAAAAGTGATTATGAGATAGCCCAGAAGAAAATACGGGAGTATAAGAAAATGACCGGAGATTCAGTTAAAGTCTCGGCATTTGCCGATACCACAAAAAAATATGACAGGCTTCTTGCGCTTGATGCCGATTTTGCCAAAAAAGATTTTAACAATAATCTTTTACAATACAAAGATGTTGATATAAGACTTAAGCCTCTGTTTAAGTTTCGTGCTGACCAGACAAAAAAGACACTTATGGCTTTGGATAAACAGCACGAAGATAAGAATTCTGAACAGTTCATTTCTCAGATACCTGTTCCGGTAAGGCTTTCGTCTGAACCGGCAACTCTTTCTGCAGATCAGCAACAGATTCTTATTGATGCAGTTGATAAAAGACTGAGGGCGGGTAAAGACTCGCGTACCCTGTTTGCCAAAGCTCTGCTTGAGTCTAACTTAAAGCAGTTCAATACTGCTCTTGAATGTTATAATCAGGCAATAGATCTCGACCCGGAGCAGACATTCTACTACATAAACAGAGGTGCATTACAGTCAGAAATGATAGACTTCATATCTTCTATGGAGAGTAATGTTCAGGTTCTTACTCTTGACAATGCGGGGGCCACAAGAGCAAAGGTACAGGAACAGACTACAAGGAGTTACGATTATACTGCGGCCATTCATGACATGAAGAGAGCTGTAGAGCTTTTACCTGATTTTCCATATACATACTATAATCTCGGTAATTTATACTGTATGTCAAACGACCTGCCCGAGTCAATAATTCAGTATACAAAGGCACTGGAACTCTATCCGTATCTTGGAGAGGCATATTATAACAGAGGATTGGTATTGATATACCTGAAAGACAAGGAAAAAGGATGTATAGACATCAGCAAGGCAGGAGAACTTGGAATTGCAGATGCTTACAATGTAATTAAAAAGTACTGTTCAGAGGAGACAAAATAATACTATTTGGTTTTTCTCAGCCTGCTTGCCGACATTACCATTGCTTCATCCCTTGCTACATATCTCATTGCTGTAAAAGAGAATATAGCTGCAACAACAGGGAATACAGCAGTTATTGTAAACGCTGTCCCTTCCGGTCTTGAAAAAAAGAAGTATAGTATCCAGGCCTGATATGCAATAAGAATAATTGCGTTGAATACCGAAAGTCTAATCTGTAAAATCCTTTTTTTATAAAGAAAAATTGAAACCAACGCTATTGAAAAAGTAATTATTGTAAAAATCAGACAGGGCATAATTTCAATATATTTTACTTTTTCAGTATTTGTGTATGCCATTGTCGAGAAGAAAAGAGAACCTAGCAAAATTGCTGTCGCCAGAAGAAAAAGGGTCTGAATTCGTTGTATCATTGAAGTTAATTTTGTACAAAAGTATAAAATAAAGGTTATTTTTGTATATTAAAATAAAAAAACAAATGAACACAATAGCACCATCCGAACTACTGATCAATAAAGACGGATCAATATTCCACTTACATCTTAAACCAGAGGAACTGGCAGAAACAGTTATTCTGGTCGGAGATCCGGGCAGGGTTGAGTTGGTTGCCTCTTTTTTTGATTCAAAGGAGTTTGTAAGATCGTCAAGGGAATTTGTAACCATTACCGGATCATACAAAGGCAGGAGAATGACAGTATTATCTACTGGAATTGGGACAGATAATATTGATATTGTAGTCAATGAACTGGATGCATTGGCAAACATAGATCTGAAAACCAGGATACCAAAGGAGACACACAAGAGTCTTACACTTTTAAGAATAGGAACATCAGGGGCCATTCAGCCTGAGATTCCACTAGGATCATTTGTTTTATCGCACATCTCTATAGGGTGTGACGGACTGCTCAACTGGTACAAAAACAGAGATTCAGTATCTGTTCTGGAAATGGAGAAGGCATTTGTCAAGCATACAAACTGGCTTCCGGAATTACCGGCACCATATTTTGCGCGGGCCAGCAGTAAACTTATAGATACTTTAAAAGACTTTACAATAAAGGGATTGACAATATCTGCAGCAGGTTTCTATGGCCCTCAGGGAAGGGTGCTTAGACTCCCCCTGGCAATTCCGGACATGATAAGTAGATTTGAGTCATTTGATTATGAAGGTCAAAAAATAACTAACTTTGAAATGGAAAGTTCTGCTCTTGCGGGCCTTGCAGCGCTGCTTGGACATGATGCAGCGACTGTATGCTGTATCATCGCAAATCGTCATCTGCATGAAAGCCAGCCGGACTACAAGCCATATGTTTCAAAGCTTATAGAACTATCTCTGGAAAGATTGGTTAAAATATAATTTATGAGGGTCGATTCTGAAATAATCTCACTAATGTCCTTGATAGACGATCCGGATACAACTGTCCGGCTTGCTGTAAGGGACAGGTTCCTTATCAGAGGCGAAGCTGCTGTTGAGCAGTTGGAGAGTCTGGTAACTGAGGAGATTTCGGAAGAGAGAAGGTCATTTTATCTGGAATATATTGAGGATCTTAAGGAGGATCTTATAATAGAAAGAATAGAGAATTACCTGAAATCTCCTGACCCGATGCTCATTGACGGACTGTTTTTGATCTCCAGGGCAGTAGACAGTACTGTTGACGAAGTGCTTTTTTATACTTCTCTTGAGATGCTTGCGGACGAGATAGGAGTAGAGTTGTCGGAGGAAAAAACAGCAATAGAGAATGTGAAGATTTTTAACTACATATTCTTCCGGAGGATAGGTTTTAAGCATTGTGATACTCAGATCCAAAAAGAGGAGAATGCACTTATCAATAAGGTAATTGATTCGAGAGGGGGGAATCCGGTTGCGATTTCACTGCTCTATTTTCTACTCTCAAGATCTGTAGGTCTTCCTATATATCCTCTCTGTTTTCCTGGTGGTTTTGTACCTGTCTACATGGATTCAGAAAACAAAATTCTCTTTTACCTTAACATATTCAAGGGAGGGGCTATTTTCTTGGAAGACAGCCTTAAACAATTTTTTGAAGATATAGGGCTCGTATATAGTACAGAGAGTCTGAAAATCGAACAGGACAGAGCACTGGTTTCAATATATGCAGAGCTGTTGAATTATCTGTATAAATCACAGAATAAACAAAAAATATCAGACAGAGTAGAGAGAATTCTGACACTCTTTGGAGAGAGGAGGTATCTCTGATTAATAAAATAAAAACCTCCGAAATCTTATAGATTTGGGAGGTTCTGAAGTTTTTAGTACTAGGTTAAGTAATAGCTAATAACTAATGATACGCAAATATAATAAAATATTTTAATATTGAATACAAATCTGTTTATAGCTAGAAATTTGTGGAAGAAAGGTGCCAGGGGAGAGAAAGGATTATCGGCTTCCAGTACCATAATAGCCGGATTTTCAGTAGGAGTGAGTGTTTTGGTAATGGTTCTGGCAATAGCAATATCTGATGGATTCAAATCCGAGATAAAGACAAAAGCGACAGGATTCTCAGGGGAGATTATTCTCAGCAGCCCGGGTATCGAACAGACATCAAATCGTTATCCCATAACAAAAAATCTATCTTATAACAAAGAGATAAAATCTTTAAAAGAGGTCAAAAGCCTTCATGGCTATGCGAGCAGACCAGGAATGCTAAAGGTTGGAGATGAGATTCAGGGAGTACTTCTTAAAGGTGTAGATTCGCAATACGACTGGAGATTTTTTTCATCGGTACTTTCGAAGGGAAGACTTCCGGATTACAAGGATTCATTGTCAAGCAAGGAGATTATTTTGTCGGAGAGACTGGCGAAAATGATGGGATTTGATGTGGGAGACGATCTGCAGATATATTTTATTGACAAGTCTATACGTGTAGGTAAATACAGGGTTACCGGACTTTATGATGCTCAACTGGAGGAGATTGATAAGACTCTTGTGATTGCCGACATAAGAGAGGTTCAACGACTTAACGAATGGAATGCAGATGAGGTATCTGGAATTGAGATATTGTTAAACAGGGGAGAAGACATAGAAATTGCGGGAGATAATATAGAGAGAGTTGTTTACGAGCATTCAAGTGATAAGGATCCTTCTGTTACTGTAACAAGGATCAACGATATTTTCCCTCATCTTTTTGATTGGCTCAAATTGCTTGACTTTAATGTTTTGGTGGTTCTTATTCTGATGGTAGCAGTGGCAGGCTTTAATATGATATCAAGCTTGCTTATACTTCTTTTTGAAAGAATATCAATGATAGGAATTTTGAAGTCTCTGGGGATGAGAAATTCTGCAATTCATAGAATATTTCTTCTTAGAGCCTCATATATAGTATTATGGGGAATGATTTCAGGAAATGTCATGGCAATTATACTTGCGATGCTTCAGAAATGGTATCAGATTATCACTCTGGATCCTGCTAACTATTTTGTCAAAGCAGTCCCGGTATATCTTAATTTTCCAAAGATTCTCTTTCTCAATCTTGCTGCTTTTATATTAATAATGATTGTTCTTATGGTTCCTTCGTTGTTTATATCAAGGATAAGCCCGGAGAAGACAATAAGGGTTAAATAACCGAAGACCGGTTATCATTGCTTGACAAGAATCTTATAAT
>CAZREC010000062.1:0-14208 GCA_964599025.1 uncultured Muribaculaceae bacterium
CTCTTTAATTTTTTCCGGGAAGGTATTGAGAAGCTTAATAATCTCTATTTCTTTATCACTTAAATATGAACTATTCAATTGTAATTGAATATCCTGTTCCTTTGCTTTTCTTAAGATCGACTTTATTCTGGCATGTGTATACTGAATAAATGGTCCTGTGTTTCCGTTGAAATCAATTGATTCCTTTGGGTCAAAAAGCATTGTCTTTTTTGGATCAACCTTAATAATGAAATACTTAAGTGCACCTAGACCAACCATTTCGAAAAGCTGGTTCTGATCTTCATCAGACATGTTTTCCAACTTACCAAGTTCCAGTGAGGTCTCTTTTGCAGTAGCTATCATGCCGTCAATCAGGTCGTCCGCATCAACAACTGTCCCCTCTCTGGATTTCATTTTGCCCTGCGGTAATTCAACCATCCCATATGAGAGGTGATATATTGAATCGGCCCACTTGAACCCTAGTTTTTTAAGAATCAGTTTCAAAACCTGAAAGTGATAATTCTGCTCGTTTCCTACAACATAAATATGTTCGTCAAACTTATACTCCGAATATCTTTCATTTGCAGTTCCAAGGTCTTGAGTCATATAAACAGATGTTCCGTCTGAACGTAAAAGCAGCTTTTCATCCAGTCCGTCTCTTGTTAAATCGCACCATACAGAGCCATTTTCCTTTTTATAAAATGCCCCCTCTTTCAACCCTTGGTTAACCAATGCTTTTCCCTGTAAATATGTCTGAGATTCGTAATATGTCTTGTTAAATGTTACTCCGAGTTTTTTATACGTTACATCAAACCCTTCATATACCCAAGAGTTCATCATTTCCCATAATGCGACTACATCCTTGTCGCCACTCTCCCATTTTACGAGCATCTCCTGTGCCTCTAAAAGAGCAGGAGCACTCTTTTCTGCCTCCTCTTCCGACATCCCCTTCTGTTTCAGCTCCTCTATCTCTCTTTTAAGTGTATTATTGAAAGCAACATAGTATTTACCAACCAGATGGTCTCCTTTCATTCCAGATGAGGCAGGTGTCTCCCCGTTTGCCTCTTTCTGCCAGGCAAGCATCGATTTACAGATATGTATTCCTCTGTCATTTACCAGATTTACCGTAATAACATTATGTCCGTTTGCCTCCAGTAATTTTGCTACGGAACATCCAAGAAGATTGTTTCTGATATGACCAAGATGCAACGGTTTGTTTGTATTAGGTGAAGAGAATTCTACCATAACACATCTGCCTGTAGGTGGTGCCTGTCCAAAATCGGGGGTTGTGGCAATGTTTTTAAAAACATCTTGCCAGAAGCCCATTGTGAATTTTAAATTAAGAAATCCCTTAACAACATTGAAAGATGAAATATCTGAATTGTGTTCTGATATATATTTGCCAATCTCTTTTCCTGTCTCTTCTGGTGATTTCTTTGAAATTCTCAACAGAGGGAACATTACTGCTGTAATATCTCCTTCAAATTCCTTTCTTGTTGCCTGTGTCTGAAAATAACTATCTTCCAGACTGATGCCATACAACGACAAGGCAGCCTCATGTAATTTAGTTGTTATAATTTGTTCCGGGTTCATTCATTTTCTTTTTTTGCGAAATAAATTTTCATCTCCTTTTTTACCTTTGGTGCTAACAATATAAGTGTAATCATGGTAGGGATAGCCATTAATGCATAGGCACTGTCAATGACTCCAACAACTACATCCAGTGTAATTACTGCTCCTACAACCAATCCTGCAAGAAAGAAGTAATTGTAATACTGAGAAAACTTAGCTCCAAAAAGATAATTCGTACATTTTACCCCATAATAGGAATAGGAAAACATAGTAGAGAAAGCGAAGACAATAGCCATCAACATCAGAAGATAGTGCCCTATTCCGGGTATAGACGCCTGAAATGAGTTTAATGCCATCTGAATTCCCTGAAGTTGTGTAACCTCATATTGTCCATTAATAAGTATTGCCAAAGCTGTAAGCGTACAAACCAATCCGGAGTCTATTGAAGGGCCAATCATTGCCACAAGGCCTTCTCTTATAGGTTCTGTGTTTTTTGATGCCCCGTGCATCATAGATGCAGTTCCAACACCTGCTTCATTAACAAATGCTGCTCTTCTGGCACCAATTACTATAGCTGAACCGGCAAGACCTCCTAATCCAGCCTTAAAATTAAATGCCTGTGAAAAAATTGATGCAAAAACATCAGGAACCACAGGCAAATTTGTTAAAATTATATATGCTACAAGAAGGAAATAGAACGCAACCATTGCAGGGACAAGTTTAGCTGAGACTTTCGATATTCTTTGGATTCCGCCCAGTACAACAACTGATACAATTAGACAGATTATAATTCCAATTATTAGTTTCACCAAAAAAGTTCCCTCAATTCCAGCCGGAGTCAGAAAGACAGTTATTAAAGCCTCTGTAAGTTGATTAGCTTGCATAAGGCACAGTGTTCCAATCAGACCGAAAACCGAAAAGAAAATTGCCATAGGTTTCCATTTCTTTCCCAAACCTTCTGTTATATAATACATCGGACCGCCCTGAACTTCTCCGGCGGAATCCTTCCCCTTGAACATTATTGTTGTGCTTCCTTCAAAAAATTTGGTCGCCATACCAACAATAGCACTTACCCACATCCAGAAAATTGTACCGGGACCTCCCATCGTTATTGCAACTGCAACACCTGAAATGTTTCCCATTCCTACAGTTGCAGCAATAGCGCTTGTCAATGCTTCAAAAGAACTTATCTGACCAGGTGCGTCATTCTCCTTTTTTCTTAAGGACCGGATCGCTCTGCCATAATACCTGAATGGAACAAAACCTGAATAAATCAGGAAGCCCAGACCTCCTCCAATCAATAACATAAAAAGGGGCATACCCCATATCCAGTTGCTAAAATCGACGATAAGCGTACCAATCGTTTGCCAGAAGTCAGTCATGTTTAAAGGTTATATTAATAAGATTGCAAAGATAGTATTTTAACGCGAAACTAAATTCAATCTCTGAGCGACTAAATTTGCAGAAGTGCCTTGCATCAGAAGTGAAACGATTGTAATGAAGAGCACTATGTTAAACATATGCTGCGAATTATTAAGGCCAGTCATCAGCGGGTATGTTGCAAAAATAATTGGAACAGCACCTTTCAAACCTACCCAGGAGATGTAATGTTTCGCCCTGTTATTCACGGATTTGAATGGTAGCAGACAGAGAAAAACAGTTGCAGGGCGTGCAACTGTTACCATAACTGCAGATATCAGAAGTCCTATAACTGCTACATCTACAAGTTCGTTTGGGTTTACCAGAAGGCCAAGTGTAAGGAACATAACTAACTGACAGAGCCATGCAATACTGTCAAAAAAAGATGATGCTCCCTCTTCAACCTGTATTTTACTGTTTCCAATAATCAAACCGGCAATATATACTGCAAGAAATCCGTTCCCGAATATCATTTCAGTGAAGGAGTAGACAAAAAAGACAGAGACCAGTAATAATATATGATATTGCGATTTAGACGGTAGTTTTAATTTGTTTATTACAAATATAAAAGCCTTTCCCAACAGATATCCGCTTACGGAACCAATACCAAATTGTGTCATCAGGTCTGTTATAAATTTCATAGTATGTATTTCACCCTCCTGAACTACTCCTATCAAAAGCAGTGTAAGCATATATGCCATAGGATCATTACTACCACTTTCCAATTCAAGAAGAGGCCTGATATTATGTTTCAACTGTAAACCCCTTGAGCGTAGGATTGAAAATACAGATGCCGAGTCTGTAGAGGATATTACAGCGGCAAGAAGCATTGACTCTGCAAGGGTTAACGTAACGAATCCTGTAGCCAGTCCGGTAACATAAAAGATAAAAAAGCCAATAATTATTGTAGTGAGAAGAACTCCCAATGTAGCAAGTACAATTCCTTGACCGACTATCGGTCTTACTTCTGAAAATTTAGTATCCATTCCGCCTGAGAAAAGAATCATACAGAGGGCAACAATTCCAATAAACTGTGCAATTGATGCATTATTGAATTGGATACCTAAACCATCACTGCCAAATAACATACCCACAATAAGAAACATTAAAAGAACTGGCACACCGAAACGGTGAGCTGCCTTACTGGCGACTATACTTACAAAAAGAAGAACAGATCCTATAAGACGTATGTTCTGAGTGTTAATTACCATATTTACAAAAATAAAAAAAATGGGTGAAATATTACCTTCACCCATTCAATAAAATATATTGTTTAATTCTATTTCAATCCTCTGTTTTTCAAGAGAGGTTCAATTCCCGGTTCTTTGCCCCTGAAATTCACATAGAGAGTCATTGCTTCATCCTGTCCGGCCCTTTCTAGTATCTCCTTTCTGAATTTTGTTGCCACTTCTTTGTTGAAGATATCACCAGTTTCTACAAATGCCTGATAAGCATCGCTATCCAGAACCTCTGCCCAAATATATGAATAATATCCTGCTGTGTACCCACCTGTAAATGTATGGCTGAAATATGTGCTCCTGTAACGTGGAGGTATCTGGGAAATAAGACCTCTGTCGCCAAGAACCTTAGCTTCAAATGCAAGAACATCAAAATTTGCAGGAATCTCCTTCAAAATATGATAATCCATATCTAGAAGTGAAGCTGCAAGGTATTCTGTAGTAGCAAAACCTTGACCATATTTACCTGAATTGACCATTTTATCAATAAGTTCCTGAGGTATCACTTCTCCTGTCTGATAGTGTTTGGCATATATTTTTAAAACCTCTGGTTCAAAAGCCCAATGTTCCATAATCTGCGAAGGAAGTTCTACAAAATCTCTTGTCATACCTCCCACACCTTTATAGTGTACATTTTTAAGAAGACTTGCAAGTGCGTGACCAAATTCGTGAAAATAGGTTTCAGCCTCATCCATACTTAGAAGAGCAGGCTCTTCCCCTACAGGTCTGGTGAAGTTACCTACTACCGTAACTAATGGAGCAACTCTGTTTCCGTCTTTATATGTTTGTGAACGGAAACCACTACACCACGCACCACCTCTTTTCGCACCCGGTCTGGCAAACATATCCATAAACAGTATACCCAGTAGCGATCCGTCTGAGTCTTTACACTCAAAAGCTGTAGCCTCTGAATGAGGAAGTGGCACATTATTAATCTGCGTAAATGAAATGCCATATAATTTGTTTGCTACATAAAAGATACCTTCTCTTACATTCTCTAACTTGAAATATGGACGCAACTGAGCATCGCTCAGGTCAAATTTCTTTGACATTGCCTTTTCAAAATAAAATCTCCAGTCAGATGCTTCCAGAGCATTATTCTGACCTTCTGATTTTGCAATCACGCTCATATCTGCAAGTTCTCTCTTTGCAGAAACAAGTGAAGGTGTCCATAGCTTGTCCAGCAAATTGTAAACTGCTTCAGGAGTTTTTGCCATTCTGTCCTCGAGTTGATATTGAGCAAAATTCTCAAAACCCATCAACTTCGCCTTTTTCAGACGAAGATCTATCAGTTTGACAATAATAGCTTTGTTGTCTTCCTTATTATTATTGTTACATCTGTTGAGATAAGCATTAAGAATCTCTTTTCTTAGCTCTCTCTTTTCTGATTGCTGAAGGAAAGGAATTATACTCGGGTTGTCAAGCCCAAATACCCATTTCCCTTTAAGAGTACTGTCCTTTTCTGCTTTCTTGGCAGCTGCTGCCTTAAGCGATTCAGAAAGACCTGCAAGATTAGCTTCATTGTCTATAACTAGCTTGAAAGCATCTGTCTCAGCAAGAAGGTTTTGTCCGAAAGCAAGTTGAAGATCCGAAATTTCCGCATTAATTTTCTTCAGTTCCTCTTTCTTATCGTCGGGCAAATTTGCTCCTCCTCTCTCAAATCCTTTATATGTCTCAGTTAGAAGACGCATCTGTTCAGCATTCAAACCAAGTGAGTCTCTTTTCTCATAGACTGCCTTGACTCTTTTAAAAAGACCCGGGTTAAGATTTATATCATTAAAGTGCTTGCTGGTTAATGGAGATAATTCTTTGGCAAGAGCTATAACTTCCGGATTTGAATCAATTCCGCTGAGACTTGAAAAAACTGGAGATATTCGCTCCAGCAGTTCTCCGGAATTATCGAAGGCTACAATTGTGTTCTCAAATGAAGGTTCTTCGGTATTATTCACAATTGACTCAATTTCTGCATTATGCTGAGCCATGGCTTCAACATAGGCAGGCATGTAATGTTCAATTTTCACCTGTTCAAATGGAGGGATACCATAAGGAGTGTCCCATTCTGCCAACAGTGGGTTTACAACGGCCTTCTGTTGCTTACATGAGGCCAATACAGCTATTGCTGCTAACATGATGATTAGTAGTTTTTTCATGAGTATTAAAGTATAGTGATTCAGATTTAACCTAAGTAAGTCTTTAGCAATTTGCTTCTTGCGCTGTGTCTTAATCTTCTGATTGCCTTTTCTTTAATTTGTCTTACTCTCTCTCTGGTCAGCCCAAAAAATTCACCAATTTCTTCAAGAGTCATCTCGCTTGCTCCAATTCCAAAAAAGTACTTTACAATGTCTCTCTCTCTCTCTGTAAGTGTTGAAAGTGCTCTCTCTATCTCCTTGTTAAGCGACTCATTAACCAATCCTCTGTCTGCGTTTGGGGAGTCATTATTTACAAGAACATCCAGTAGGTTGTTGTCCTCTCCGTCTACAAAAGGGGCATCGACTGATACATGGCGTCCAGAAACTCGCAAGGTGTCTGCTATTTTTTCTCTTGGAATATCGAGGATCTCAGCCAGCTCTTCAGGTGAAGGCATTCTCTCATTTTCTTGTTCGAATTTTGAAAGAGCCTTGTTTATCTTATTGAGGGATCCAACCTGATTGAGTGGTAATCTTACAATCCTTGATTGTTCTGCCAGTGCTTGCAATATGGATTGGCGAATCCACCAAACGGCATATGATATAAATTTAAAACCCCTTGTTTCATCGAATTTTTCTGCTGCCTTTATCAAACCAAGATTACCTTCGTTTATAAGGTCAGGCAAACTTAAACCCTGATTCTGATATTGTTTGGCAACAGAAACAACAAACCTTAGGTTTGCTCTGGTAAGCTTTTCTAATGCTTCCTGATCACCTTTCCTTATTCTCTGAGCTAATTCTACCTCTTCTTCTACGGTTATAAGTTCTTCTCTTCCAATCTCCTGGAGATATTTATCAAGAGAGGCACTCTCTCTGTTTGTAATTGATTTGGTTATCTTAAGTTGTCTCATGAATATATAATATCTTGCAAAACTAATACAAATTAGTGGAAGCTGCAAAAATTAGATACCCATTCCATAGTAAACAACAGAACCATCAGGATATACGCCCTCAATTAATAAAGACCTTGTACTCCTCTGAATTATGTTTATAATGTCAGGGACATCATTTACAGGAACCTGATTTATGTGAGTTATTATGAACCCCTTTTTAATTCCCGCATTTTCAAATTTGCCTTCTTGTACCGCTACAACTTCTACGCCAGACTTAACGCCATATTTCTTAAGACTATCTTTTGTTGCTTTTCTTAACGAAGCGCCAAAAAATTGAGTAAGTCCGGTTTTATCATCATTGTTGATTGCATAGGTACCACCTTTGCTTTCTAAGACAACCGAGAACTCTTTTTGTTTACCGTCGCGTATAATTCCTACTTTAATTTTATCATTTGGTCTGTATTTGCTTATTTGCTCCTGAACAGCCGGACCGGAATTCACATCTATTCCATTAATTGAAACTATAACATCCGATGCTTTTAATCCCGCTTTTTCAGCTGCGCCTCCCTTTGACAGCTCATCGATATAGACTCCCTTGATCTCTTTCAGATTCTTCTCTTTAGCCAGTTCATTGTCAATTTCCCTCATTGAAATTCCCATAAGTGCCCTTTTTACAGTTCCGAAATCTGCCAGGTCTTCAACTACCTTTCTGGTGATTGAAGAGGGAACAGCAAATGAGTAACCGCTGAATGCACCTGTTCTGGATGCAATTGCTGTATTGATTCCAACTAATTCTCCCCGGGTATTGACCAGAGCACCGCCGCTGTTCCCGGGATTCACTGCTGCATCTGTCTGAATAAATGATTCTATTTTGAATTCTCCCGGTATAGTCGGCATACTCCTGGCCTTGGCACTTACAATGCCTGCTGTAATAGTTGACCTTAGGTTATATGGGTTACCGATAGCAATCACCCACTCTCCTAGTCTTAGTGCATCAGAATCACCAAAACTGAGATATGGAAGATTCTGAGCTTCGATTTTAAGAAGGGCAATATCGGTAACAGGATCTTTACCAATGATTTTTGCCTTGTATGAACTGTTATTATCCAAAGTAACAGATATTTCTGACGCACCTTCAATAACATGATTGTTTGTAACTATATATCCATCAGGCTTTATGATTACACCTGAGCCTGCACTTGTTTCTTCTCTGGGAACCATACCGGGATCTCTGTATCCAAAGATAAAATCAAAAATATTGTAGGATTGTTCAAATCCTGATTTCACAGATTTAACATGTACAACCGCCTTAACGGCTGTCTCTGCCGCAAAAGTGAAATCCGGGTAGAGTTGATCTGACAAATTGACTTTTTGGATTGGCACAGCTGCTGCTGTTGAATTGATTCTGTCTGAATCATGATTTGTGGCTTTAATAACTACCAGTGTTGTAACAGCACTGACCAGAATTGATGAAAATAAAATAATCAGATATCTTTTCATAACAACTATAAATTAATAATTTTTAGAAATGAAGGTTATTTTATGGACACAACTAAATCAAATTATATGCCATAACGTATTTTTTTTATCTTTGTAAAAAATATAAGGATATGAAGTTTGTAGTTTCAAGCACAGAATTATTAGCCCGTTTACTTTCGGTTTCCCGGGTCATCTCATCTAAAAACACAATTCCAATTTTAGATAATTTCCTTTTTGTGTTAAAAGAGGGTTATCTTAGTATAACTGCTTCAGACTTAGAGACAAGTCTCAAAGCCGGAATGACTATTGAAAACGTAATTGAGGATGGTGAAATTACCATACCGGCAAGATTATTGGTTGACTCTTTGAAGGAATTTCCTGACCAGCCTCTTGAATTCAAGACAAATGACACCTCTACTCTGATTGAGATAACATGGGCTAATGGCAATTCAAAACTTCCATGCACCCTTGCTGACGATTATCCAAATATCGCAGAACTATCAGATGATAGTACCGAGATATCAATTCCATCATCTGCGCTTCTTGAAGGAATAAACCGCACTTTATATGCAACTGCAGAAGAAGAGCTCAGACCTGTCATGAACGGTGTGTTTTTTGACATTGGAACTGAGGAGACAACACTTGTGGCTTCAGATGCACACAAGCTTGTCTGCTACACGAGACATGACATTATGTCCGCGCAGAAATCATCATTCATTCTGCCAAAAAAACCGGCATCAATTTTAAAGAATATCCTCTCAAAGATAGATCAGGAGGTAAAAATGCGGTTTGATATTAAAAATGCATATTTTGAATTTGAATCATTTGTTCTTGTGTGTCGTCTGGTAGAGGGAAATTACCCTGCTTACCGCTCTGTGATACCAAAAAACAATCAGAACAAACTTGTTATCAATCGTCAGGACTTCCTGAACAGTACAAAGAGAGTTGCTGTATGTTCAAATCAGGCAAGCAGTCAGGTTAAATTGAAACTATCATATAATCAACTTGTCATCTCTGCCCAGGATCTTGATTTTTCTATATCTGCCCATGAAAGATTGAGCTGCCAGTATGAGGGTGATTCAATGGAGATTGGATTCAAATCGACTTTTCTGATAGAGATACTAAACAACCTGCCATACACAGACATTTCAGTTGAACTGGCAGACCCGACCATAGCTGCTCTGATACTTCCAAATGGTCAGACAGACCCTAATGAAGATATCCTTGCCCTGATAATGCCAATGATGGTTAGTGCATAATTGGCACAATCAAAAGTAATTATGAAATTAAACCTAAAGAATCCAATACTTTTCTTTGATATTGAGAGTACAGGATTAAACGTTGCTACGGACAGAATTGTAGAGATCAGTGCTCTTAAGATTATGCCAAACGGAGATCAGGAGATTAAGACCAGAAGAATAAATCCTACAATACCAATATCTCCTGAGGCACAGAAAATTCACGGAATATCAAATGAAGATGTTGCTGATTGTCCCACATTCAAGGAATTGGCAAAGAGTCTCGCGAACTGGATGGCAGGATGTGATTTTGCCGGCTACAACTCTACTCGTTTTGATGTACCAATGCTGGCAGAAGAATTTCTTCGTGCCGGTGTGAACTTCGACTTCAGAAAAAGAAAACTTGTAGATGTCCAGAATATCTTTCATAAGATGGAACAAAGGACACTTAGCGCCGCATATAAATTTTATTGCAATAAAGAACTTGAAAATGCTCACTCTGCGGAAGCCGATACAGTGGCAACTTACGAGATTCTTGAAGCACAACTTGATAAATACGACGCACTGGAAAACGACATAAAGTTTCTGGCAGATTTTTCCACAAAATCGCGTTTTGTTGACTATGCAGGCAGAGTAGTACTTAATGATAAGGACGAACCATCCTTTAATTTCGGGAAGTATAAAGGCAGGACGGTTGAAAGCGTTTTCAAGAGCGACCAAAGCTACTATTCGTGGATGATGAATGGTGATTTTACCCTTGACACAAAACAGGTTATAACAGAACTAAAGCTTGGTTACGAAACATCTTCACACAAGTAATCTCGTAGAAACACAAAATATTTTAATAATCAGCTCATCTTGATATCTCAATCAGATGAGCTGCTTCATTTCCTGCCAGATAACCTGTGGAAAATGCAATTTGCAGATTATACCCCCCGGTATCTGCATCAAGATCAATCACCTCCCCTGCAAAAAAGAGGTTTTTAACCAACTTAGACGACATGTTTTTTGAAACAATTTCATCAAGAGAGATACCTCCTGCAGTAATGACGGCCCTCTCATAAGATGTGTAGCTTTCAATATCCAGTTTCCAGTATTTCAAAGACTTTACTATCAGATTGATTGTTTTTTCATCATTGATTCCTACGGATATCTCAGATTTTATTTTATTTATTGTCAGGAAATGTGAAATCAGCTGCTTCGGAAGTAAAAGACTCATCAGACTCCATATTTGCATTGTTCCTCGCTCTTTTAACTCCCTCTTTATTCTGCTATATATCTGTTCATCTGAAAGGGCAGGTTTTAGGTCAATTACTACGAATACCCTATCTCCGTTAATTAATGCCTTTACTGCTCTTCTGCTTATTTTCAAACCAATTGGTCCCTCAATACCATTATTTGTAAAATCTATATCTCCCCTCTCCGACTGGACAGACTCACCTCCTACATATAATTCCATATCTACATTTTTCAATGTAAGACCTTCAAGTCCGGTACTGTAATTAAGCGGCATAAGGGCAGTCAGGGAGGGCCAGCATCCGGTTATACTATGATTTAGTTTTTTCGCAAACACATAACCATCACCATCTGAGCCCGTTAGAGGATATGCCAGGCCACCCGTTGCTATAATCACTGCTTTTATCTCCTCCTCATGTCTTTTACCATTTTTAAGCCAGACGACTCGTTCCACAATACTGTTATTGGTAACTATATCAATTACTTTTGAGTTATATGAGATTTCAACTCCGAGTGATAATAAGTGCCTGACCAGTGCATCAACCACATCTACCGATCTGCCTGATTCCGGATATACCCTGTCACCTCTTTCGACAACTACAGGTAAACCTATGCTTTCAAAAAAACTTATGGTTTGTATATTGCTGAAACTATAGAACGCAGGTTTAAAAAAACGGCTCTTTGGATAAATGTGTCCGGAAAATTCTTCCCAATCTTTTGTATTTGTTATATTACACCTACCCTTTCCGGTAATCCTGATTTTCCTGCCGGCTTTTTCCATCTTCTCCAGCAATAAGACAGATATTCCTTTTTTTGCTGCTGCAACTGCTGCAAGCATACCTGCAGCTCCTGCTCCTATAATAATCAATTCATGTTTTGACATTCTGCAAAGTAAGTTAAAAATGCTAAATTTGCATCAAATTTCGACGATGACCCATCTAAAAACAATATTGATCCTTATATCTTCCGTTACACTTTCGGCTTGCGCTGGCAACACTAGTGGAATTAAAAATTCTGAACTCATTAATGGTAACGAGTATGCCAAACATTTCAGAGTAACAGGAAAAGAAGACAAAGTTCAGTTTGAAATCATTGACAACTGGAGCTCTTCAGAGGATAACACCTACTGTTACTCATTTGTTATAAATACTGATAATAAATCTGATAACAAAAAAACAACTACTCTCAAATATCCGGTTAAAAGAGTCGTATGTATGTCAACCAGCCATATAGCGTACATGAAGGTGCTTAGATTAACAAATCTTATTGTAGGAGTTTCTGGCAAACAATATATTTCTGACAAGGATGTTTTAAGTGGTATTGAAAAAGGGACTATATATGATATAGGTTATGAGGGGTCGTTGAACTATGAACTTTTACTTCGCTTAAAACCCGATATTGTTTTTACATATGGTATCATGGGTGAGAATAATATATATATAGACAAAATAAAGGAACTAGGTATAGACGTTGTTGCATTGGGAGATTATCTGGAAGATAATCCTCTTGGCAAGCTTGAATATCTGAAATTATTTGGAAGTATTTTCGATTGCCAACAGCGCGCAGATTCAATATATAATTCCGTCAAATCCAGATATTTATCTCTTAAGGAGAGTGTAAAAGATATTACAGCCCGTCCAAAAATATTATTGAATGCTCCATGGAAAGAGGTATGGTACATTCCCGGTAGCCTTAACTATATGAGTGTCCTTATTAATGATGCCGGAGGAGAGTTGATTCTAAGTAAAAAGGGAGTATCCAAAACTGTTGCTCATAATCTTGAAGAGGTTTATCAGAGAGCTATGACTGCCGATTTCTGGCTGAATCCTAACAACTTCGCTTCTATTGAAGAGCTCAGAAAAAGTAATCCGCTCTTTAAGAACATACCTTCATTAAAGAGCGGAAGAATTTATAATAATAACAAAAGAGAGACTTTAAACGGCGGTAGTGACTTCTGGGAAACAGGTGTAACAGAACCGGATGTTATTCTGAATGATCTTATAAATATTTTACATCCAGAAACTTCGTTAAACAGGGAACTTGTATACTATAAAAGGTTGGAATAGCACAAATGCAATTTAGTACTCCTTTGCCTTTTCACTACCATTAAGAATTGCCAGGCCATTCATAGCTAAAGCTGTCATCTCATCTTCTCCCGGATATATTTCAACAGGGGCAATGAATTTGACCATGTCTGTAATCTTTTCCATAAGCTTTTTGTTGTGAGCAACCCCACCAGTAAGCAAAATTGCATCAACACTCCCTGATAGGACAGTGGAACATGAGCCTATTGCTTTTGCTACATTGTAGGCAAAAGCATCTGAAATAAGAATAAATTTCTCATCACCTGCCTCCACCTTTTGTTCTACAAACTGAAATGAATTTGTGCCAAGATGTGCAACCAATCCTCCCTCTCCTGTTATAATTTTCTTTACCTGCGAAAGGGTATAGTTACCTGAAAAACATAATTCAGCAAGTGCCAGTGCCGGTAACGTGCCGGATCTTTCAGGGGAAAAAGGTCCCTCACCATGCAATGCATTATTAACATCAATAACCTTACCCTTTGAATGTGCCCCTACTGATACGCCACCACCAAGATGAGCAACTATAAGATTCATCTGATTATATTCTTTCCCAACAGATGCTGCATAAGTTTTAGCTATAGCTTTATGATTCAATGCATGAAAAATTGATATCCTTTCAAATAACGGGTGTCCCGATACTCTTGCAACTGGAGATAACTCATCTACTACAACAGGGTCTGCAATATATGCCTTGCAACCTTCCGATTCCCTGGCCAGATTTGCAGCAATCAACCCTCCCAGGTTGCTTGCATGCTCACCCTTTGTCTCTGCCATAAGATCCGCAATCATTTTTTCATTAACCTCGTATACACCGGATTCAATTGGTCTGAGTAACACTCCTCTTCCAACGATCACTGAAAGTGAAGAGAGCTCAACATCCTTATCCTTTAATGCTTTTACAATTTCATTTATTCTGAATTCGTACTGGTCATTTACTTGATCGA
>CAZREC010000063.1:0-14141 GCA_964599025.1 uncultured Muribaculaceae bacterium
TTATATTTTCAATACTATCTTTGAGCATCTCGTATGCCGTCTTCTGCTTGAAAAAAACAAATGGATTCAGGTATTCCAGTTTTGCATAGAGTTCAATATTAGAGAGCCCATGTATTTTCTGGGCAATTTTTATAATGGGCGTGTTCCCAATTACATCTGTAATTTTATTTATCAACATATTAACACATTAGCAAATTAGCACATTAACACATTAGCACATTAGCACATTATTCAACAGTAACCGACTTTGCCAGATTACGGGGCTGGTCCACATTTTTCCCTTTGTTTACAGCTATATGATAGGCAAGCAGTTGGAGTGGAACAACAGAGAGCAGAGGTACAAGGCATTCAATTGTAGGTGGAACCTCAATTACAAAGTCAGCCATTTTACATACTTCACTGTCTCCCTTGGTAACAATTGCAATAACAGTGCCTTTCCTTGCCTTTATCTCCTGAATGTTTCCTACAACCTTATCATATACGGAGCTGTTTGTAGCCAGAACCACTACCGGCATCTCTGCATCAACGAGAGCTATGGGGCCATGCTTCATCTCTGCTGCGGGATAACCTTCTGCGTGGATATAGGAGATCTCCTTTAGTTTAAGTGCCCCCTCAAGTGCGACAGGGTAGCTTACTCCCCTTCCAAGATAAATGAAGTTCCTGGCATACGTGAAAGGAAGGGCCAATTGACGTATCATATCATTCTGATCCAATATCTCCTCTGTCTTCTGCGGAATATTGTTCAGTTCAGCAACAACCTCCCTAAAATAGCTATCACATATGGTTCCTCTCTCTTTTGCCAGGGTCAGTGCCATCATTACAAGAACAGTAACCTGACCGGTAAAAGCTTTAGTAGATGCAACGCCAATTTCCGGCCCTACATGAATGTATGATCCTGTATGGGTCCTTCTGGCTATTGAAGAGCCAACAACATTACAAATACCATAGATAAAGGCACCTTTCTCTCTTGCCAGTTCAACAGCAGCTAGTGTGTCGGCAGTTTCTCCCGACTGCGAAATTGCGATTACAACATCATCGCTGTTTATTACCGGATTTCTGTATCTGAATTCAGACGCATACTCAACCTCAACAGGTATCCTGCACATTGTCTCTATCAGATGTTCTCCTATTAATGCAGAGTGCCACGATGTACCACATGCAACAATTATTATTCGCCTGGCGTTAAGGAATTTTTCCTTATGGTCAATTATTCCTGACAGTGCAACGTTTGTTCCCTCAACATTGATCCTACCTCGTGTACAGTCTAGGATGGTTCGCGGTTGCTCAAAAATTTCCTTAAGCATAAAGTGTTCGTAGCCTCCCTTTTCCAGCTGCGATAAGGTCATATCAATCTTTACTACAACCGGCAATGACTCCTCGTTTTCAAGTGTTACTATTTTCAGACCCTCCTTACGGTGAATAATCGCTATCTCTTTGTCATTCAAATAAATGACAGAGGATGTGTATTCAATTATCGGAGTTGCATCCGACGCTATAAAGTACTCTCCGTCACCTATTCCTACAACCAAAGGGCTGCTTTTACGTGCTGCTATTATACAATCCGGATTATTTTTCTCAAGAATGGCTATAGCATAGCTGCCGACTATCCGGCTCAAGGCTATTTGCACTGCCGATACAAGATCTGTATTTTCTTTGTTGCGTATATACTCTACAAGCTGGACCAGAACCTCGGTATCGGTGCTGCTTTTGAACTCATATCCATTCTGAATGAGCATCTCCTTAAGTACCGCATAATTTTCTATTATGCCATTATGGATAAGTGCCAGATTTTCTGACGATGAATAATGCGGATGGGCGTTTATCTGATTTGGCTCTCCATGGGTTGCCCATCTGGTATGCGCTATTCCTGTTTTACCATCACTGGACCTTGTTTGTACAAATGCCTCCAGATCACTTACCTTACCTTTTGATTTATAAACATTTAATTTACCGGAGGCATCTATCAGTGCAACTCCTGCACTGTCGTACCCTCTGTATTCGAGACGTTTCAATCCATTGATCAATATTGGATACGCTTCGCGGTATCCAAGATATCCTACTATCCCACACATATTTACAGATATTTAAAGGTGAGACAGGCGTTTAAGCAGTTCATCCGCAAGAGCAGACTTTATTTCGATATGTTTCCTGACAGCAGAAATAAACGGATTGCTATCGAATTCACCTCTTACCGATTCGAAATCCTCGAGCTTCTCTGTTTCAGAACCATCAACTCCAAACCCTATCATAGATGTAATTGAGAACTCTTTCATAGCATCCTTGTAAAGCATTTCGTCCAGGGTTACAACAGATTCGCGCCAGAGACTTACAAGCTTGCGTATTCCGTCTGCATCTGCTGCGGAGAGAGAAATATTATAATACCTTTCCATTGCACTATATGCCCATGTCCACTCCATATCATAATAATCTGCGTGAAGTTCCCTGAAACGGGCCTCTATCTGTGAAAGTGTAATTCTGTTATTCTCGATTTCACCAATCAGGTTATCTACCTCAGTTTTTGGCACAATCAAGCCGGAAAGGTCCACCCAATCTCCCAAACCCAGTTTATGTGTCGGTTTTAGCTGGTTCCTTACTTGTTCAATGCTTTTGAACTCTGTCTTTTCAAGCCTTTTGATGAGCGAGTTTCCAAAGAATTTATTTATTGCCTTTTCGTAAAGGGAAATACCGTTCCTTAGAGAGGCATTCTTTATTTTTGAACTCCTGTATGTATATGTTTCTGATGTTTCACCTGAGATGGTCCTTAGTTCAGAGAGAATACCTCTCCCCTTTATCATCTTTTGTATTGTATAAGGGCTGAGCAGATTATAATTTATAAGATCTAGAAGGTTGGGATCGGTTCTGTTGTCACGCTTAGGCCATTTTTGTGCGTCTCTTATTGTTCCCACGCTCCTTAGGTTTACTCCCGGAATAAGGTAGGTTTCATCTGCTCTTTCAATAAGATATGAAAATGGAAGGTCCGATGTATCGGAATGGTGATAATGCCTTCCCATAACCAGTGAAAAAGCACCCACTTTTGCTGGCCAAAGGATATACGAATCACTTGTAGTTTTAGAACCTCTCTCTACAATTCCCTGGTGTATCGGACCAAGTTTGTACATATGGTTACTTTGGTTTGAACCGCTACCGGCATTCAGGAATGAAAACATTCCGGCAATCAGAAGACTGGATTTATGAACTGAAACCGTAAATGGTCCGGCAAAAACGGCACAAGCCTCACCATTTTCAAAGTTACAGTTGGAAAAAGCCAACGTGTCGTGAGCAGAAAAACCATGCGAAACATGGCATGACTGTCCTATGAAGCACCTTATGATTTTTGCCGCTCCCGATATATATGAGCCGGAGGAGAAGATAAAGTCCTTTGCAATGACCCCGTCACCAACATAAACCGGAGCAAAACGATTGCTGGCAATTGTCCCGTTTTCAAGACGTGATGTGTTTACGATCCTGACATTGTCGCCAATAACAACGTTCTTTATTGTACCGGTATTTAAAATTTCCACATTGTCGCCAATGGTACCCATAGTTGATGCATTTTCGTCTGCATAACCCTTTATTAGTCCATAGAGGTTCTCTATTGCCGTTTTCTTATGGCGGTATAAAGCAATTATATACGCCATGGAAGAGGATAGATTTGTATAAACCGGAACTTCACGACCACCGGTCTCGTTCAGTACGTTCACCATGACATTATTGCCGAATGAAGATAGTTCCTCAACAGCAATTACATTGACGTTCTGAATGTAACATCCGTTACCGATTCTGTAGTTGGAGATGTGGTTGGAGACATTCTCAATGAGAATGTCGTTACCTAATTCACAATTGTGAATAGTAGCATTTCTTATGCCTGAGTGGTTTTGAAGTCCACCGGCTATGGAGAATGTTTTCTCAAAAGCACCTATTGTCACCCTTCCCGAGAAACGGGTATTGAAGACATGATCTGTTGAGAATCCCTCCGACACAAAGACTTGAGTCCAGTCTTCCGCCACACAACAATTGGCTAACAGTGAGCCAATTTCGTGCTGAGTTAAATTCCTCATTATATGTATTTATTTTTCAGGGATCAAATATAGATTAAATCCTTTCAAAAAAAAAGCCCCACTAAAAAAGTGAGGCTCAAAATTATAAATGTTTATTATAAAATAAACTATGCTCGTTTTACATTTACTGCATTTAATCCTTTTTTTCCCTCTTCAAGGTCGAAGGTTACTTCGTCATTCTCTTTGATTCTTTCTTTTAAACCGTTTGAGTGTACGAAATACTCTTTCTGTGAATCTGAGTCCTTAATGAAACCAAATCCTTTTGTTTCATTAAAAAATTTTACTGTTCCGTTGTTCATGATATGAAATTAATTTGTGTGCAATGTAATACAAATTATTGAAGTATTGCACTTATTTTGATTTTTTTTCTATTGGAACCACTCCTGCCATCTCTCCGATGATATTTACAAGGTCAGATCCGGTTGGAATTACAATTTTTGAATTTTTTTCAAGCGACGCAGTTACTGTATCAAGTTTCTTTAACAACTGTGCGTTTCCTACAAAATACTTGTCTGCTGCTTCATTAACCAGTTTTATTGCCTCAGCCTCGCCTTCTGCGTGGAGAATTTGAGACTGTTTATAACCTTCTGCCTCTTTAATCTTTGCCCTCTTTACACCGTCAGCAACTGTTTCTGCAGCTGTTGCAGAGTCGATAGCT
The DNA here is from genome assembly GCA_964599025.1 of uncultured Muribaculaceae bacterium. GTDB lineage: Bacteria > Bacteroidota > Bacteroidia > Bacteroidales > UBA932 > Bact-08. The sequence continues at coordinate 4,717 of CAZREC010000063.1, forward strand.
GCAATTTTTTCATTCTCTGCCTTCACTACCTTGTTCATTGTCTCCTGAACATCTTTTGGCGGATCTATCTGTTTTAGTTCTGTACGAACAATTTCGATACCCCATCCCTGTGTCTCTGTGTGAAGGGTTCTGTACAGTTCGGCATTGATTTTTCCACGTTCGCTGTTTGCAGATTTCAGGGTTAGTGTACCAATAATATTACGTAGGGTTGTACGTGCAAGGTTGACAATCTGCCATCTGAAGTTATTGACGTTATAGATTGATCCTTTAACACTATCCTCATCTGATTTTACTCTGAAGTAAACCTGAGCATCTACACTTGCATTAAGGTTATCGTTTGTGATTATCTCCTGTGGTTCAGCATCTACCATCTGCTCGGTAACGTTTACTATATAGATTTTATCTATAATAGGAATGATCCAGTGAAAACCAGGGTTTGCAAATTTTGAGTATTTTCCTAGTCTTTCAATTAAGCCACGTTGAGTTGGGCGTACAATTTTTATCCCGGCAGCGAGAATTATCACTACAAGCGGAATCAATACATACCAAATGTTCATTTCCATTTTTTATTTTTTTATAAAAATACTATAAACAAAGGACTTTGACAAAGAAATTCAACAAATCTTTATCAAAGTCCTGTTCTGCTAAAATATGTGTCTCTCTATTTTGTCGATTTACATTTTACTATACCATCGGTTTTAGAAGCCAGATAAACATTATCGTTACGGTCCACTGTCATTGGTATATAGGCACAGCCTTTTACCAGTTCGTCTATACCTTCTATTTTTTTAGCACCTTCCTTGCTGTATATTTTTATACGTGTAGGGTCCTTTTCTACAGTTACAATTCCTCCATTTGACAGGAATGCCACACTTACAGGATTGCAGCAACCATGAAAGTCGTCAATTGAATTTCCTCTTTGTCCGAAGGAGATAATGGATTTGCCATTATAATCGAATCCTTCTACCCTGAATGCTCCAAGGTTTGCGACAAGAACTTCGTTGTTCTTACGTACTGTAAAGTCAAGAATACCGCAACATGTTCTTAATTTTTCAATCGCAGATTTTTTCTTTCCTGTTGTTACATCAAAGATACCTATTGATTTTCCTCTTGTATCGGCAACCAGCAGATTGTTCTGAAAAATCCTTGCTCCTGTAGCAGTCACTACATCAGAAAGCAACATCTCCCTTATTTTAGTACCTTTCGAATTGAATACCTGACACTCAACTCCAACTGGAACGCTTATCTGCGATGATTTTCCTCTTGATTCAACTGTTTTATTTCCGATTACCGAACCCAATACAAAGATATTGTCTGATTTGTCTACTGCTACAGCAGTTGGAGATTTGATTGTAGTACTGAATTCGTTAACTAATGTTCCTTTTGAATCAACAATACGTACGGTTCCATCTTTTTTTAATGCACAAATATTATTGTTCGACAACAATGACAGGTAAACTACATCCTTATGCTGTTTTCCGGCAAAATTGTTGTCGACTATATATGATAAATTGCTTGCACCCGAAACGAAAGCTCCGATTCCAACATCGGTCTTTTTCATTCTCTTAACCTTAGTACGTAATTCTACAACCTTTGAATTGTTTGCTAAAGAAGGATCAAGTAAGTTAAGATACTTTTCAATCTCCCCTGCACTTTTCCCATAAGTTAGCTGCTCAACCAACTCTGCAGAATAAGGTGATTTTGAGTATTCTTTTATAAAACTTATAGTTAGTTGCTTTTCGTCCTCGTCATACTTGCTTATAATACTGTTGATTTCTGCCTCCCGCTCTTTTGTAACTACTCTGGCCCCGTCCTTTACAGCGTACAACTCCTTTCTCAGTTCCGTAAGATTGTATTTGTCTGAAAGTTCCTTTTTTCTTTTGGCCAACACCTTGTAATCATCCTCGGTGCTCTGACTTGTCGTCTGTTGTGCCTTTGTGCTGGATACTGATGTATTTCCGAATGCCATAATGGTTCCCAAGATCATTACTATGGCTGCAAAACGTGATAAAAAGACTATTTTCTTCATTCTTGTTGATTAATTATATATTTATATATACAAAGCTAAGTATTTGGCAACATTATTTACTTATAAACTCTTCAATTTTTGAGTAGAATTCCTCATTTTCGCCCGAATCACGGTAAAGAATCTTTCCTTGGGGACTTATAAGTATTTTTGTAGGAAATCCCTGTACATTGAATTTTGAGACAAAGTCCATATCTCCTTTCCCTGAAAGGATATTCTGATATGTCATTTCGTTCTTGATAAGGAATGCTTTCCACATATCCATACTTCTGTCGTTAGAAATACCCAGGATATTGAGCTTGTCCGCATGCTTCTTCTGAAAAGCCTTCATGTTGGGGATACCTGCAACGCAAGGACCACACCATGTTCCCCAGAAGTCTATAATCACAAATTTACCCCTCATGCTCTCGATATTGAAGGTGCTTCCATCGGGAGTTGTATCGGTGATAATCTGAGGGCATTGCTTTCCTACAGCAGATGCAAAAGAGCCGTCTATCCGGTCTTTTACAGCTCTGTAAAAATAGTTGCTGCCATACTTCTTAACATCTATTTTCTGCATAAAAGGGATAAGTTCTTCAGGTTTTATTTCGCTTCTTATAAGCATGTCTTCCATGAGCCAGAGCGCTGCAAGAGAGTTCGGATTATTGGCAAGAAAATTTCTTTTTACATTCTCTATCTCCTTGTTGTACTCCTCTCCCTTTTTCTCAAGCTCCTTTTTCTGATTATCGTCAAGTGTTGTGTTTATCCTTAGTTCAACAGTAGCGTTTCCCAGGCTGTTGGTGAGCGGCATCATCTTTTTGTTTAGTTCAGCAAAGGTGTTGTTTTCGCCTCCGTCCAATGGGTAAATATCTATAAAATCCTTGCCCTCCAATGAACCATATACTGTGAAAACGGCCCCTGGGTAGACGATCATCCATAAACTGGCACATTTATATGGAATATATCCATTTCCAACCTTTTTAAGAAACCTGTCCTCACCTGAAAAGCTAAGTCTTGCAACAACAGGAACAGATGTTTTGCCCTTAAGGACGAACTCTCCTTTATTGAGAACAACAGGATCGTTGGTTGCAACATCTTTTTCTCCAAAAAAAGTTACGTAAACACCTTTTGGGTTAATACCGCTAATATTGAATTTTATCTCGAAGTTATTCTCGTTCTGCGCTGCCTTATCTCTGTCCAGAGTCTCTTGTATCATTTGTTCAAGAACCCGTTCGTTGTTGCTGTCTGTCCTGAAGTTTTTAAAGATTATACGGCCATTCTGGTCAAGAAGGTAGTTGGTTGGTGCTCCCGGAGCAACCAGGTTCCCTCGTTTCTCCTCCTCATCCTTGAGTGGAATAAAACTGTATCCGCTCGATTTCATGAATGGAACTACGTATTCATCCTGTTCTGCGGCTATATTGATTCCTATGTAGACTAGCTCCTCCTTGCTGAATTTTCTCACAACATTTTCGAAATTCGGAAATTCTCCTCTGCATGGGCCACAACCCGGAAACCAGTAAGTAAGCAGAATTACTTTTCCCTTGAAATCTGAGAGTGATGCCTTCCCTTGTTTGAGGTATTGCTCAAGTGAAAAAGGTGTGGCTGGTACTGCAACAGAGTCACGTATCTTCCAAATATCGGAAAATAGTTCGTTTTTATCCTTACCCAGCTTTTTTCCGTATTTTTCCATTGCCACATATATGTCATCGGCGGGAGCGGCGGCATAGGAATATAACAGTTTTTTATAGGCAGCTGCTGTGTTTCCTGTAAAATCGGAAAGCTCTGCCTTAAGCAGGTTAATCATATCTGCTGCTGCGGACCTGCGTTCCAATGTTATTGATTCAACTGCAGTCTGAGCCTCTGCATACTTGTTCTGTGCCATAAGTGACCTCACCAGAATAAGGTCCTGAGCTAGCTTTACCCTGCCGCTCCAGCTTTTCTTGTCACCTTCGCGAGTTGATACTGTTGCCATGTATTGAGCAAGCTCTGCTGCCTTTTCAGGAGTTGTATGCAGATACAGATAGTAGAAATCATACATCCCGCTTGATGACCAGTTGAATTTTTCAGGAGGATACTGGTTCTTCAACTGGGTATATATAGCGAGTTTCTCTTTGTTATCTTTTACATACAACCCGAGCCAGTATAGTGACTGTGCCCCGCGCTCGCTTGTTGGGAAAAGCTGTGTCATTTCATACATACCTTTTCTGTAACCCTCGGGATCGCTGTCCTTTAAACCACTCCTGTAATAGAAAGCGTAGTCAGGACTTGTTGGCTCTGCCTCCATTGCCTTCTTCAGATACTCTCTGGCTGCTTTAAAATCGCCCCATCTCTCTCCGTCAATCCATAAGTCGAAATAAGCCTTTGCCATTTTAGGGTCAATTGCTACAGCTTTCAGCAACCATGGTCTGGCTTTAGGGCTCTCCATTCCGGCATAAGCCTTTCCAAGTGCATAGGGCACTATGCTCGATTTCGGAAACTGTTTGACCCATATCTCATATTGTGCAGCAACTTCCGGGCTGTCAGCACCAAGGTATCTGATAAATTTCTCATGACCATTCAGATCATTTGGATTTGCTATTACATAAGATTTCAACATTGCAAGAGTGTCTGCATTGACAGGTGCTTTTGCTCTGTTTTGCCGGCTTTGGCCGTATGCTGTGGCTATTTGTACAATAACCAGAAAAACGATAAATATTTTTCTCATAATCAATAGTATTAAAACGAGTTATAAAAAAGGGGCGATGTAAACGCCCCTTTAAACAATTTACTTAATAAGTATTCTGAACTATTACCCCACTACTACTTTGTATCTCTGTATTAGGTATAGGTGCAGCATATCTTCTGGAGTTTTTGGCGAGCGTATATGTTTGCACACCACCGGCAGAACTAATTGCAGCTGAGCTGAAGCTATAGAAGCTGCGGGTAAGAGCGCCAACATCATCATTGTTGTCCTCGTTACTATTTAGTCTTCTGATATCATTCCATCTTTGAGTGAAAGGCATCTCTCTTCTGCGCTCTTGCAGAATTTTTGCAATTGCCTCATCCTTGGTTGTTGCAGCCAGATTTATTACTGCAGATGGTGCATTCTTATCCATCCTCTTAACTCTCAACGTATTTACTGCACTCATAGCTTCAGGAACTTTATTCTGACGAGCAAGACATTCAGCTTTTATTAACAGCATCTCTGCAACAGTCGGTCCTGAAGGAATTCTATCCTTGAAGAAGAATACGTAACCCGGATATTCATATGCCGGACTTGTAAGACCTCTGTCGTAAGAATAGTTTTTAACCATATGGTATTTATATCTTAGGTCGTATGTCTGATCATAAAGTGCAAGAAGTTGTGGACTAGGAATATACCACCAGCTTTCATGATTTAACATTCTAAAATAATAATGTTCTTTCCACTCCATCATATCAGTCATATCAGTCTGATTATCATGTGTGTATGGATACCATATCCTTGTTGCCACCCCTCCTACTGTAATATTGGAAACAATGCTGCTAAAACGCATATCAACATTATAATCCATCATTACACTATGCTCCTGTAGAGCTATATTTGCATATGAAAGAGCTTTTGTATAATCATTTCTGTTAAGGTAATATCTTGCTGCAAAGGCATTTACTGCTGCCTTACTGGCTCTCCATGATTTATATTTGTTGTTAACCATCTCAAGCTTAGTCGTAAGTTTAAGAGCCTCTGTCAAGTCTGCTTCAATCAAATCATATGTCTCCTTTAGTGTTCCTCTTGCTACTGGCTCCTCAAAGCTTGTTGACTTTTTCAGAACAAGACCCAGTTCTCCTTTATTGGCCTCAGTATAAGGAAGACAATACGTTTGAGCCAACGTCCAGTAACTGTATGCCCTAATGAAGTATGACTCTTGTGAGAGTCTCTCTTTTTGAGCCTCACTGCCACTTACTTTAGGGAGATTACTTAATACCATATTTGCTGTGAATATCTTGCGATACTCTCCTGACCAGAAACCTTCTCTTCCGTCAAATGGAAGATACTGTGTATCCCATGTCCCGAATTGTGCAGCCACAACACCATATGCAGCAGCTTTGGCATCATAAAGTTCTTTCTGTAATCCGTAGTCATCAGTACTATAAATTGCTGTTCTGTTACCCTCCTGATAAAAATTTGTATAGCCATTTAAAAGATAATCCAGCTGATCGGCAGTGGTAGGGACTAAAGATGTGTTTTTATTTGGCTTTTGATTCAGGAAGTCATCACATGCACTTAATAAAAGTGTGCCAATTATAATTAATCCTATGTATTTATTTATTTTCATAATCTGTAATTTTTAGAATGCTAAATTTAATCCAAATGTAAAGGCCGCCTGTGGTCTTAGGGATCCAAGAGGAAATTCAGGATCTTCCTTATACTTATTGTTGGATATTGTAAATAAATTGTTTGCCTGGGCAAATATTTTAGCTGAGTTTATACCAATTCTACTTACAAGTCTCTTAGGCATATTATATGTAATATTTAACTCCTGCATTCTTACATGGTTCGCATTTTGAACCAGATAATCCAGATACGGATAGAATCTGTCCCAGAAATAGTATCTTGGTTCAGATTTACCAAATGGGATAGGTACTCTTTCCGATGGATCAGATTTTGAGATCTCATCATATAGTTTGTTAGGAAGGGCACTTCCTCCAGACATACTTGGATAGTTAAATGAGAATCCATTAAATACGTGACCAAACTTTCCTGTTAGAATAAATGAGATGTCAAAATCATAAATTTTGAAGGTACTGCTGAAGCCAAGGGCAAATGGAGCAACTTTTGTTCCCATATTAAGCATATAGTCTCTCCCGTCACCAGGTGTCCATCCGGTAAAATCATATACATCTGTCCCTTTACCCTGCACTACAGGCTGCCAGTTAGGACTACCGGCAACTCCTTTGTCAACAACACCTGCATATTTAAATGACCATAGAGTATTTGCATCATAACCTTGAACGTAAGCAGTTGTTCCTCCACCATAGAGGTCATATGCTGCATAAGTGGCTTTAAACAACTTGTCAATTTTATTTTTATTATACGAGAAGTTAACGTTACCTACCCATACAATATCATTATCTTTTAATCTTAGTGATGAACCTAGTTCAAGTTCGATACCCCTGTTTGTCATCTCTGCCATATTGAGCTTTTGAGAAGCGGTACCGTTCACTGCCGGAATACTCATGCTTACAATCAGATCCTTACCCTTTTTATTGTAAACATCAAGTTTACCATAAAGCATTCCATCAAACATATCAAAGTCAGCACCAAGGTTTATTGTTCCAGTTTTCTCCCATCTTAGTGTCGGGTTGCCGTAACTTCCGATTGATGCTGTATAATCCTGAATGTATATATTTTGTGTACCTGTAACGCTAATCAGAGGCATAAAGGATGTGGATTTATCTACATTACCATTATAACCATAAGTTGCACGTATCAATAATCGGTCGAGCCAACTTATATTTTTCATGAAGCTCTCTTTTGATATTGCCCAGCTTGCACCAACTGACCAGAACGGAGCATATCTGTACTTAGGATCATCTGTTATAAGATTTGAGGCATCTGTTCTTGCAGATCCTGAAAGAGTATATTTACTGTCAAAAGTATATGATGCATTTCCGTACATCGAAAAATATCTGTCGGTACTGTATGAATAACTGTTAGTGTAAGAAAATGTTTGTGAACTACCTGACCAGTTTTTCAATGCATAAACACCGCTACCACCTACTCCATTTGGAAATGTTCCTACGGTGAGCGTTTCGTCGTTATAGCCATATGTTCTTGGATTTCCAAAACTTTTGTATACCCTGTCTGAAACTTCTGTTCCTGCAATAAAACTTATCTGATGCTTCTCTGCCAGAAGTTTGTTGTAGTTAAGTTGATTTCTCCAGTTGTATGCAGTTGTATATGATCTACTCTGTTCCAGGAAACCGCCTTTAGGCAAGTTAGACGTAACTAATCCTGTTGTTTTATCCCATGTAGCTGCAAAATTTATTGTTGATCTTACATTATATGTGCTTTCATTGTAGATATTCTTTGTGTCAGAGTTCAGCATTTCATACTGAATCTTTGAGTCGATAGTCAACCCATCAATTATTTTAAAGGTAAGTCCAGCCTGCGCTCTGGCATTTAAATATTTTGTATTGAAATTTTTACCTTCATTTTCTGATATTGGGTTATATGACCAGTCTGTATAAGGGAACTTACTCATTGGCACATGTCTTAACATGTTAGGCATATACAAGCCGTAAGGGACAACAGCTCTTGAACCATCATCATTAACTAGTGCATGGTAAGGTGAGCCAGTATATACACCACCATTGTTTCTTTGATCAGTCATAGTAAAACTGCCTGAGAAGAAGAAATCCAGCCATTTGAATACCTTTACATTTGACCTGTAGTTTGCCATGTATTTTTTTGTATCATCACCAACGTAACTTTGTTTTGATCCTTCATACATCAAGGCAAGAACATTAGTCATTCTGTCATTAGAACTTGCTATATTTAGATTATACTGTTGTGTAAAAGGATTTTGCAACATGTAATCTTTTATCTGCTGTCTGTTGTCAATCTGCCTAAGTTTATCAAGGGTTGCATTTAATTGAGCGGTGGTTATATATCCCATCCTCGCTTCGTTCATTGCTTCAACCGCAGCAGAATATGATGCTGAAAGGCTGGTATTACTGTTCGGAAGTGGCACCCATGGTCCGCCAAAGAAATTAGTAGAGAAACCCTTTTGTTCGTAGTCAATTATCTCAGTAGATGTTGCATAGGGATTTTGATAGTTTATATCTGTCTTTGGTGAATATTTAAGAAATGTGTTAAAGTCTACCTTAACTCCCCCTTTTTTACTTCCCATACCGGATTTTGAGGTAATAACAATAACTCCGTTTGCCGAGCGTGCCCCCCATATTGAAGTTGCTGCAGCGTCTTTTAAAATTGTAACACTCTCAACATCGTTTGGATTTATAGAACTAAGTGTTCCCTGAATCGCAAAGCCGTCAACAACAATTAGTGGTTGTGCTGCTGCAAGCAAGCTTGTCTGTCCCCTTATCTCAAAAGAGACATTTCCGTTCACATCCATCTTTGTCTGAACCCCTGCAGCTGTTCCGATAAGTCTCTGACCCAGATTTGTTGCAGGTTTTTCAAGTTGTTCTGCCTTAATTATATTAAATGATCCTGTTGGACCAGTATATCCAGTTGGACCTGTGTACCCAGTCGCTCCAGTTGGTCCAGTACAACAAGGTCCTGTATCCCCAGTCGGACCTACAACATTGGAACTCGCAATAATGTTCAAAGCAGTATCAACGAATCCCGGCACCATACCAAAATTATTTTCCCAATCTGTCGATGAACTTGGATTATATTTAATATTATCTGCGTTCGCTAAAAAATTTATGATCTCCA
>CAZREC010000064.1:0-14087 GCA_964599025.1 uncultured Muribaculaceae bacterium
TCAAAATATTTGCCTGAGTTCAACTCGCCCGCCCAACAACCGATCACGATTCGTCACTTGATGACGCATACCTCTGGCCTGCGTCCTGGCATTGGCGGGGCGCCCGCCTGGTCCGGTGATGAGCACGGCATCAAACTCGCCACGGCCGAAGAACCGACGACCACTCCAGGAACTGCCTTCCGTTACAGCGATATCAATTTCATTTTGCTTGCCTTTAGGTTCCCATCAAGAACCGATAGCCCTGTATTTAAAACTTTCGGCAAACTGTTGTTTGAAATATCGTTCCAATAGCTTTCCTATTGTTTCAACATATCAGATTTATGCATGGCAGCCGGATTGAGTATCATTAGAAATCCAGATGCTTTCCAACGATCAACAAACCCTTTCTAACTTATCTTAATGTTTTGTTTTATTTCCGAAATGCACTATATTTGCTGCATAATAGAAATAAAAAGGATGAATTATATAGAATTCAAAGATAAAATGTTCGATCTGGCATGTTTCAACATCAATCAGGTGTATGCATGGCAGCCGGATTTCGACCGCAATAACCTGACCCGGTGGGTGAGATTGGGATATCTTGTTCGGTTAAGGCAGGGGTATTTCACGTTTTCTGAATACAAGAAAAAGCCTGATTACTCCTTTTATTTTGCCAACAGAATCTATCTACCTTCCTATATCAGCCTTCATACAGCGTTAGCATTTTACGGGATGATACCAGAGGCGGTGGTGCAAATTACCAGTATTACGTCCCTGAAAACGGCATCATTTAGTAACGACTTTGGCGAATATTCATATAATACGGTCAAAGAAAATCTGATGTTCGGATACGAGTTAAAGCCAATAACGGATGGCCGAACCATACAGTTTGCCTCTCCAGAAAAGGCATTGCTTGATTTGCTTTACCTTTATTCTTTCTACGATAGCGAGCAGGAATTGGAAGAATTGCGTTTAGGTGAAGATTACTTACATGATGATTTGAATAAGGATTTGCTGATGGATTATTGTACGAGGTTCCAAAGTAAAGTGCTAGATAAAAGAATAAAATTGCTTTTTAACACATATGGTTTATGATAAAGATTGAACAGATAAGAAATTATTTTCCGGCTCAAATCAGAGAAAATTCAATTTTCGATAAGCATATACTTAAAGAGTATTTGCAGTTGATGATTCTGGATTATCTTTCTTCTACGGCATATATCAGAAAGATGACTTTTATAGGTGGAACAAACCTGCGTTTGGTAAAGGGGATAGACCGATTCTCTGAAGATTTAGATTTTGACTGCAAAAACCTGTCGAAAGATGAATTTATAGAAATGACAAGCGGAGTAATACAGTTCTTGAAACGTTCGGGATTAAGTGTAGAGACGAAGGATAAAGATAATCCCAAACTGACAGCTTTCAGACGCAATATCCATTTTCCTGAACTGTTGTTTGATTTGGGATTGAGCGGGCATAAAGAAGAACGTTTTTTGATAAAGGTTGAAAGTCAAGACCAGAGGGTAGGTTACACACCTGTTATCTCGAATATAAAAGGATGTGGATTCTTTTTCCCTTTTCCTGTTCCTTCAGATGGAGTACTTTGCAGCATGAAAATAGCCGCCATGCTGGGCCGATCCAAAGGACGTGATTTCTACGACTTGATGTTTTTACTGGCGCAAACCAAACCAGATTATGATTTTCTTTCAAAGCGTTGTGGAATTCATAATTTACAAGAGTTCAGACAGGCAACAACCGAACTACTGAAAACGGTCGATTTGAAGAAGAAACAAAAGGATTTTGAACACCTGCTTTTCAATAAAACCAATAGCGAAAAGATTTTGCGGTTTGGTGAATTTGCAGATTCATTAACCGATTGAATGATGCATAAGTCGTAGATTCTTTTCAATTTGGTCCGTATGCAACCTGTTGACGCCTGAATCTGAGGCGTATTTTCTCCAGTTGGATATGATTTCAATGACTTGTTCGACAATTTGCTTTGCATTTTTTATTCCCATGCTTTTGGCAACAGTCGTCAGGTCGGCATAAGATATTTTTACGTAAAACACGTAGATTAAATTCAGAGAATCCATTATTGTGAGGTGTTTTCGCTCATCATACATTTAGATATAATTTAAAAATCTAATTTTTATGAAAAAAACACTTCTTATTTTATGTTTTTCTATTCTTTTTATTTCCAATTCCACGGCCCAAAAACTTGAGTTTGGAGCAGATCTTTTTAACCGTTACATCTGGCGCGGACTCGATTTAGGAGGGAAGAGCCCTAGCATCCAGCCATGGCTTAAATTGAGTGCGGGTAACGATAATCACGCTTTTTCCATTGGTGCCTGGGGAGCTTTCTCACTGGCAGGAACATCAAACGAAGAGACGGACCTTTACCTAACCTATACCTATAAGAATGCACTTTCTATAACTCTTACAGACTATTTCTTTCCGGGGTTGAATACAGGGTCGAAGGATAAATATTTTGAATGGGGAAAAGATAAAACAGGGCATGTTCTTGAAGGTACCATCGCCTTTAATGGCACCGATAATATTCCATTCACCGCTCTTTTCGCAATGAACCTTTATGGTAACGATGCTCGTAAGAGTAACGGGAATATTTTCATGTCAAAATATATTGAACTTGGATATAAAGCAACGTTTAAATATGCCGATTTCAATGTTTTTGTAGGAGGTACCCCTGATAAGGCAGATACTGACAATGGTGAAACTGCTTTTTACCTTAATGATAAGCCGGGGATTACCAATATTGGAGTTAAGGTATCGAAGACAATTCAAATAACTGATAATTTTTCAGTTCCTGTTCAATGTTCCATAATATCAAATCCTGATCTAAACAAAATTTACCTGGCCTTTGGCCTCTCATTTTAATATGATAAATTACTAAAAATAAATTATATGATACTTACAACTATGTTAAATGCAGGAGTTCTGGACACAGGATCTACAGGATTCATGCTTCTGGCTACAAGCCTTGTTATGCTAATGACTCCGGGATTGGCCTTTTTCTATGGTGGTTTAGCCACTAAAAGAAATATTCTGGCCATTATGATACAAAGCTTTGTTTCTTTAGGATGGACAACAGTTTTGTGGATATTCTTCGGCTATTCTTTATGTTTCAGCGGTGGTGAGGGAGGTATAATTGGAAATCTTGACAAAGCTTTTTTGTCAGGCATCTCCATAAATACCCTATGGTCTGGAAATGGGAAAATCCCGGAAATCGTTTTTATTGCATATCAGATGATGTTCGCAATAATAACCCCAGCTCTTATAACCGGAGCATTTGTCAACAGGGTCACGTTTAAGTCGTATTTTCTGTTTCTCACAGTTTGGCAGATTTTGGTTTATTACCCGTTTGTCCATATGATATGGGGAGGTGGTTTGCTGGCTCAATGGGGTGTCCTGGATTTTGCAGGTGGAATTGTGGTTCATGCAACTGCCGGTTTTGCAGCTCTTGCTTCGGTATTCTACGTTGGTGCGAGAACAGATAAAAGCTCGGTACCTAACAGTATACCCTTGGTTGCTATCGGAAGCGGATTGCTTTGGTTTGGATGGTATGGTTTCAATGCCGGAAGTGAATGTCAGGTAGATAATATAACTTCTCTTGCATTTTTGAACACAGACATTGCAGCATCGTTTGCAACAATTTCGTGGTTAGTTGTCGAATGGATAAGGGAGCGTAAACCGAAATTTGTTGGATTGCTTACAGGATCAATCGCAGGGTTGGCTACAATTACACCTTGTGCCGGTTTTGTGCCATTATGGGCATCGCCAATAATAGGCACAGCAGCAGGTATTTTGTGCTACTTGGCTGTCCAGTTCAAAAACAAGATGAAATGGGATGATGCCCTTGATGTTTGGGGTGTACATGGTGTTGGAGGTGTCTTTGGTTCTATACTTCTGGGAGTTTTTGCATCAAAAGCAATAAACGGAGCTGGAGCAGACGGCCTTATCTATGGAGGCGGATATTTCTTTATTAAACAAGTTGTGGCAGTAGTAGCAGCGTCGGTTTATGCATTTATCTTCACATATCTGATGTTGATAATAATTAACAAAATAACTCCGGTAAAGGTAAACCAGGATGATGAAAAGCTTGGGCTGGACACCTCTTTACATGGGGAAAAAGCATATGACGATGGTGTAATTTAATTTGTTATTTTTGATTGTTTATCAAAGGCAAATGTTTAAGAGATCAATCACAACAAAGTTCATGTTCCTCTATTTGATAGTAGGGTTTTCTTCGCTGTCAATTATAGGCATCTATTCTTACTATAAAGCAAGGAACGCCCTTATAATGAGGGCTACAGAGCAACTAGTATCTGTAAAATCGTTAAAGAAGGAGCAACTGGAAAACTACCTTAAAAATAACGTGAAAATTAATTTTGATGAAATTGACAAAATAATGCTCGATACTAATCAGATTAATGGATTAGGGAAATCAGGAGAGGCATATCTTGTTGATTCTGACTTTCTGATGATTAGTAAATCGAGATTTTTCCCTGACTCGGAAAATCATATTAAGGTCGAGACCGAAGCTGTAAAACGAGCATTTAAAACCGGTCAGGGCACCTTAATCGCAAATGATTACAGGGGTGTTCTTTGTCTTGGTTCTTTCGACAGATTGATGGTAGGTAATTTACACTGGGCAATTGTGGCAGAGATTGATTACAACGAGGCAATGATTCCTATAAAGGAGCTTCGGAACGACTTGATTTTTGTCTCCATTATTATACTGATTTTAATTTTGTCAATTGCTCAGATCATTACAACAGATATTATATTGCCTATTGTGAAGTTCAAAAAAGCGGCATTGAAGATTGGAGCTGGGGATTTTGATGCTAAAGTGAAGATTGAGTCGGAAAATGAATTTGGAGTATTAGCTCTTACATTTAATCAAATGATAGACAATATTCAGAAAAACACATCTGAACTTGTCGACGAAAAGGCAAAACGCATATCTGCGTTATATGACGGTCAGGAATTTGAGCGTCATCGTATCTCACGTGAACTTCACGACGGGCTCGCACAAGAGCTGATTGCGATAAAGATGACGCTTGAAAACCTGATTAGTAGAAAAGAAATCTTTAATAATCAGAAAATAAATGAGTTAAAGACGCAGGTAAACCACTCTATTGATGAGTTAAGAAAAATTTCAACAGATTTGGCGCCTTCAGGAATCCTTGAGTTCGGATTTGAGATGGCAATAAAAAACCTGTGCAACCAGATTCAGAAAAACACGGGAATTCAAATTGATTTCTCCTGGTTTGGCAATTTTGAGCATATTAAACAACGCACAAAAATTTATCTGTACAGAATAGTGCAGGAGGCACTTAATAATGCTATCAAACATTCAGAAGCAACCCAGATTCAGATCCAACTTACCGAAACAGCAGAAAATCTCGTGTTGATAATTGAAGATAACGGGAAAGGATTCAATTACAACACCAATGACCTTGGGTTGGGAAAAGGTTTGTTCAATATGCGTGAAAGAAGTATTTTACTGGATGGTACATTTGATGTAGAAACCTTTCCCGAAAAAGGGACAACAATAAGGGTTAAGGTAAATAAAATAGTGTAGCTATGAAAAAAATAAAAGTATTGTTGGTTGATGACCACCAGATAATCCTCGAAGGCGTAAAAACAATGCTGCTAGACGAAGAGGATATTGATTTCATCGGTTGTGCCTCTAGTGGATCTAAAGCATTGGAGATTATTAAATCTAAATTACCAGACATTGTCATAAGTGATATTTCTATGCCCGATATGACCGGCATTGAGCTTACTGCAAAAATCTTAGAATTGAAACTTCCTTCCCGGGTGCTCATTTTGTCTATGTATACCACAGATGACTATATATACAATGCAATAAAA
Source organism: uncultured Muribaculaceae bacterium (assembly GCA_964599025.1). GTDB lineage: Bacteria > Bacteroidota > Bacteroidia > Bacteroidales > UBA932 > Bact-08. The sequence continues at coordinate 5,875 of CAZREC010000064.1, forward strand.
GCCGGAGCAAGAGGAATATTACCTAAGCAGGATACTAATAAGGAGATGTTAATGGAGGCCATTCGTACAATAAATGATGGTGAAGAGTATTATGCATCTAATATCTCCAAAAACCTGATGAAATCGTATGTCTCAAAAATTAAGAATATAAATTCCACAGATAAAACCAAGAATTACTCACTCACTTCACGAGAGAAGGAGATATTGAAATTGTATGTCGAGGGATTTTCAAATCTGGAGGTAGCTGAGAAGTTAAATATCAGTATAAGAACAGTAGAGACACATAAAAACAACATAATGCAGAAATTTGACTTTAAAAGTACAGTCGAGATGGTGAAATTTGCATTGAAAAACAATATTGTGTCGTTCTAACGTTTAAAAATTCAGAATCAGCAAATTTTTTTATTGAATTGTATAAATCATGTTTTCAGGCTTTTAATCTCTGATTTTGCGTTTTAGTTTTGTGTTGAGAAACGCAAAACCAAATGAGAAGATTACTCTTTACTATTTCTGTCGTGCTGATAGCTGTGTTGTGTACGAAGAAGACAGATAGTCCGGAAGGCAGGATTACCTTTTATGGTTCATATCATAGTCAGACCAAAAGCTCCGCTTTTCTGTCGTCGGGGACAAAGTCATTAATATATGCCTTTGCTCCGGGGGAGATAAACACTCCCCTGGCAGGAACCCCAATTGCTCTTTGTGCTTCGGCAGGGGGGCTTCTCACATCCGGCAATACTTTATTTCTTCCAAAAGGTACATACGACTTTTACTCAGTATCTCTAAACAATAATAACAGTCCGGCCCTGGAGTTCCCGAATGGTGTTTCAGGGCAACTCCTTAATGGTGTGGACTACCTGTGGGCCTCGGTTAAAAATTCGCCGGTCAATGGCAACACTAATATTGTTTTTCTTTATAAACATTCTGTTTGTAAGGTAAATATATGTATAACAGCTGCAACGGAAATCACAGATTTATACGTAAAATCGGTAAAGTATACTTTCCCTTCTGAAAGTGGTATCAGGATGAATCTGAAAGACGGTAGTGTCACAACCTCGCAGTATGTAGGATTTCTGACAACAATTCCTGGCTCGGACAACATCAGGACATTTACCTGTCTGCCTTGCTCAGCCATGATGGTTATCGAAATAACAATTGAGGCTATCGTAAACGGAGAACTACTCTCTGACAGGGTTTACAGAGCTGCTGTAAATGAGGATTTCAGACAGGGATATATGTATAATATTGAATGTCTGCTTACAGGAAACGGAGATTTTCAGGTGTCAGCAAACAGTTCTCAATGGATCCAGAACTCAAAAATTACCGAATTCTGACAATGGGTAAATTTTTTACAGTATTTGTATTAATTATTATCTCTTCCGGATGTGTAGGAGAGGATTTAGGCTCGTGCCCTGATTGGGGAAAGTACAGGGTTCTTTTCTATGATAAAAACCCGGACAGAAACGAAGCAGTGTATAATGTTGTCATACAATACGGAACCGGTTATCACAGATATGTCAGGACTCTTGATACCACCCGGTTGATATCGGATAATTTACTAAAACTGCTTCCCGGCAAATATTCGTTCAAAGCTCTTTTATCAAGGACACAGATTGAAACAGTTAGAAGACCGGCTATAAAAAACGGCTTTTCATACTTATTTGCCGACACATCGGCAAATATAGTAAAGACCGCTTTCAATCATGTGGTACTTGACTTGAAACTGGCTAATTCTATGATAGTTGTAAAGTGTCACTTTGATGCCGGTCATAATGAATCGCATCAGATTATTAAAATTGAGGTCTCTGGCCCTGATGACGATTCTGTTAAAATAGATATGTTCACCGGGTTAAGTAATTACGCTCAGACGATATCCTCATTTTATGAGGAGTGCCTGTACGATATTAAGCAAGATAGCTTCTACTATTATTGTGTGCCGGTAATATGTGGTAATTATTTGAATTTCAGGATTTATATCAGAGATACAAATGACATGAGCATAAAAGTCCTGTTATCAAGGATTTTTCTCAACACCAGTGTCGGACAGGGCAAGGTATATATATTTCACTTTAATGTTACACCATACAAAATCGAATATATGACAACATCTGTAATTGATTGGGAAGACTACTGTCACAAAACCATTATAACATTTTATTAATTTTTAAAATCAGATTTTTTATGAAAAAAACTACAGTTTTGTTACTGACTATTTGTGCATTGGCAATGGTACCTTCATGTCAGAAGGAGAGAGGGATTGATGAATCGGAGAGAAAGGCTATGAAGTTTTACGCCTCATACATATTTGAGGCTACAACCAAGGCACCTGCTGTCTTTCCGTCAGGAAACAAAGCCACAATTATAGGCTACATTGCCGGAGCCAACGTATCTTCTGCCACTCCTGTTGCAGGAACACCGGTCGAGGCAACAGGGGGGGCAAGTGGTATTTTGTCTCCCGCATCGGCACTTTTTTTGCCAAAGAGCAGCTACGACTTCTATTCAGTCTCGCTGAACAGCACTGCTCCGGCGGCACTGACGTTTACATCAGGTCTGTCGGTGCAGCTTTCAAACGGAACTGACTACCTGTGGGCAAAACATGCATCAGTTAGTGAAGGAGGAGCGGTTACATTCTCATATTTCCATAAGGCTGCGGGGATGGAGATTAATGTCTCTGCCGGGACAGGAGTGACGGGTTTGACTGTCACCTCAATTAAATTCACTCCTGCAAAACCTGATGCTTCGTCAAAGATGAATCTTTCAACGGGAACAATAGGATCCGCAGCTGTAAAGGATGTTTTAACTTCTATGTCCCTCGCTTCCAATAAGGGAACTTTCATAATGGTTCCGCTTGCTTCTCAGTCGCTTAATATTGAGGTAACAGTAAATGCGACAATAGGGGGAACTTCTCTTTCAGGTAAGGTCTATACTGCAACTATCCCCGCGCAGATCTACAACGGGGGAACATATTATACCCTTAACCTTACAGTATCTGCAACCTCTATGTCATTCACAGGGGCGCAGGTTGAGGACTGGACTTCACAGACGATTACAGGACTGACACTTATAGAACAATAACTATGAATCGCTTCTGGGCTTATCAGTCACTTTTTCTTGTGTTTGTCTTGCATCTTACTTCCTGTAAACTTGAGAAATGCGAAGCTTGTAAGAAAACAATCAAAGATAGTACTCTGCTATGTGTGTCATTTTCCGGCGATTACACGCCCACAAAATCTGTTACAGCAATTCCTGCAGGTGTGCAGACATCTATTTTTGCCTATTCTTCCGGCTCAAATCCACAGTTTCACTCTTCATATCCGGGCACTCCCATTGATGCTGTCTCTGATGTTAACGGTAGCCTTTCTATTTGTAGCGGAAACAGATTGTATGTGCCACCCGGTACGTACGATTTTTATGCTATATCTGTTAACAAACCTTCAATTATTGGTTTAACCATAAAAAACGGAGTGTCCAATTCACTTGACAACTGTGTAGATTACTTATGGGCAGCAAGCAAGGAGAGATCTGTTGAACAAAACACAAATGTAATATTGCAGTTTTCACATAGGGTGGCAACGATATTCCTGACACTTATGCCGGATGATCATGCAAAAGACATTGCCGTAAAAAGCATGAAGGTGAGACTTCCTATGTCGGGTTCTGTTATGAATATTTCAACCGGAATAATATCTGTGGCTAAAGTGCTGGATAGTGCAATGACAAAAATGTCATTAAAGGATAATACCGGTACTTGTATAATGCTCCCTTTGGTTTCCGGAACTGATCTGCCGGCAGAGATATGCATTGATGCAAATGTTGGCGGTATCGTATTAAAAGACAAGATATACACAGCGTCAATACCAGCACCGGCTAAAGGCTTCGAAGGTGGATTCAGATACAGATATGTTGCATCTGTAGGAATTTCAGGAATTACATTTATTAATGCTTCCCTGGAGGAGTGGAATGAACAGACATTAACAACAATCAACCTGTAAGAAAAATCAGTATTTGTTATGAGAATAGCAGTTGCAACAGTAATTCTTGTCTTTATGGCTACTATATGTCCTGCACAGAAATTTGGTATAAGAAGTAATCTGGCAGGCATTGCCACAGGGAGCCTCAATGTTGAGGTTTCAATGGCTGTATCGGACAAAATCACCCTGCATTTTCCTATCTCATGGAACCCGTTTACATTCAAAGAGAACAAAAAAATAAAGCACACAGCAACTCAGCCCGGAATACGTTTGTGGCAGTGGCATTGTTATTCAGGGCTGTTTTACGGTATACAGGCTACAGGAATTGTTTTCAATATAGGAATTGATGAGTTTAGATATTATGGTTCGGGAGTCGGCGGATCACTTTCAGTCGGGTATTCTAAGATGCTGACAAAAAGCCTGAACATAGAGGGGGAGTTGGGGCTGGGCGGAGGGTGGATAGCTTATGACAAGTATCAAAGACAATTGTGCGGTGAGTTCGAAGGGAGCTGGCGGGGGTATAAAATTGTTCCGACAAGGATCTCATTATCAATTTTGTATATTTTTTAATATGAGAAATCTGTTTTTTACTTGTCTTATATTGGCTATTTGCTCTTGTGGTGACAAATTATACAGGATACAGAAGCTTAAACCTGCTCCGGGACTCTGTTATGGTGAGAGTAAATATGACTGCAAAGTGGCGGTTAACAGAGAGGATAATGGTGATATGACTGGATTTTCTATATATGATAAAGCTGTAAAGGATCGGGTGAGTGGTGAGAGAATAGCAATGAGGCAACTAAACGAGGTTCTGATATCTGCTAAATCACAAAACATTGCTGAAAGAAACGGAATAATCAGGCTGGATTTCATAGTTATTGTACCTGAGATCCTGCAGAGCAGCAGCTGGCAGCTGGATATGTTGCCGGTTTTATCCAGAGGTAATGATACAATTCATCTGGACAGAGTCCTTCTGACAGGTGCCGGATTTAAAAAGGCACAGGAGAGAGGTTATCAAAGATTTGAAAAATATCTGCGGAGCATTATACCCGAAGATGCAGATTTCCTTGAAGTCTTTACTGATCTGCCTGACCTGAGAATTTTTCTTGAGAGGAACCTGCCAGAGTCAAAAGTGCTTTACGGCATTGAAAATGATTCGTTGCAGACAACCTTTGGGGTAAAAGAGAAGAGGATAGTCGGACATTATATAAAACGCTGGTTGATAGAGAGAAATAATAAAAAACTTGAACAGAGAACCAGAATGTTCGCAAAATATGTGAAAAACCCATATCTGTCAGGCAGCAGACTAGATTCGATTATCAGGACAATTAACGGTGATTTTGAATACCACTACACACAGGAGATAGTTGCAAATGAAAAATCATCCAGATTATATCTGTGCCTGTATGGATGTGTAAGAGATCCAAGAGGGATATGTGTAAAACTAAAGCCTTCAGATACAATTGTATATAATGTGTCGTCTATGATACATTTTATTGATAAGGCTCCCCGTTACAGAAAGAAAATTATTGAAAGGAGAGTATGTGTGACAGCTTCATCAAACATATCCTTTCCTCCAGGCAAATGGCAGATTGACAGTGCGTATGAAAAAAATAAATTTGAACTTAACAATATCCGGAACTTTCAGAGAGAGGTTCTTGCAAATGAAGAATTTGAGATAGACTCTATAATAATAACCTCATCATCATCTCCTGATGGTCAATACCGGCAAAATCAGATACTCTCAGCAAAACGTGCAAATTCTATTGTTGAGTATTATCGTGAATATTTAAGTAAATGCCATGCTGTCTCTGTTCCTGAAGATTGGGAAAGGCTAAATGAGTATATAAGAAACGATAAATCAATAAAGAGAAAGGAGGAGATACTGGAGTGCTTCGCTATATCGGATCCGGATAAAAGAGAGGGTGCAATAAAGAGGTTCAATCAGGATTATATGTATATGAAAGATTCATTATATCCAAGGCTGAGAATGGTAAATTTCAATTTTTACATGCATAGGAGAGGGATGGTTAAAGACACGATCCAAACTACCGGGATTGATTCACTCTATATGAAAGCGATTGATTTACTGGAGCAGAGACAATATCGTCCGGCTTTGGTTACTCTGCTTGCTTACAGCGATTTTAACACAGCCATTGCACACATGTCGCTTGGTAACAACCATTCAGCAAAAGAGATACTTGAAAAAGCAGAAGATAATGCCCGTAAGGTCTATTTGCTTGCCATTCTGTCTGCCAGAGAGGGAGATGAGGCAGAAGCTGTCAGATATTTCCTGCTCTCAAAGAGAATGGACCCGAAAATGGCTTACAGGGGTGGATTGGATCCTGAGATAAGCTATCTGATTAAAAAATATAATCTTAATAAAGAGTTATTTGAGTAAATAAATTTAAATCAATATACAGTAATGAAAAAATTATGTAAATCATTTGTCTGCCTGTTGCTTGGGTCTATGTTTATAATCTCATCCTGCAGCAAGGGAACTAATACTGCCGGAAACGATAATGGATACAATGTTTCTGACATAAACAAGGATTCACTTGTCTTTTACATGAATCTCAAGCTTAATAAGACATCATCAATTTTAACGAGGGCCCACAATCTTGTCGATGTTATACACAATGTCAATGTCTTTGTATATGGAGCCGGAGGACAACTGCTTTATCATCACTATTATGCAACTTCATACGGAATACAGGTGCTTACATCTACAGGAACTAAGATAATCGTTGTAATAGCTAATGCAGGGAATATGGATCCTTCACTTTACAGAACTCTGGAATCCCTTAGAAATGCGAAACATACAGAAATTCCGGGCACAAACAACAGCATCGCATATGCCGGGGAAGTTACAAAAACACTATCCCAAAACGACCGGAATATCGATATCACTATCAAAAGACTTCTTTCCAAACTTACATTTATATTCGACAAGTCGGCTCTTGATCCCGGAACCTCAATTTCTATTACCGGCATTCAACTTAAAAATGTACCCGGTTCCTGTTTTTACATTATGCAAAACTCCCCTGATGTAAGTGATATTGTGTCTGAAGGTGATTATCTGTCGGACAACCTTGAACCCGCAAATCATGAGTGCGCATCACCGTTGTACATGTTCGAGAATAAACAGGGAACAATTGGCACTACTACCAACCCCATGGCTAAATCACCGGGAGCAAAATCAGGAGTCTGCTCTTATGCGGAGATTACTGCAAATTATTCTAATCCCCAAAAAACGGGAACAGTTAAGTATAGAATATACCTTGGTGAGAATACAACCACAAGCTTCGATGTAATAAGGGAAACTCATTACCTTGAGACTATCAGGCTTACAGGAGCCGGAATTTCTAATCCGTCGTGGATGGTAGATATCGAGCAACTCAACGATGTCACTTACACTATTACTGTCTCTGCAAATCCGGAAAATGGCGGAACAGTAAGCGGGGGAGGGAAATATCTCTATAATGTAACCCCCGGGCTGACAGCAACACCTGCAGCAAATTATGTCTTTACCGGATGGACCCCGGCAATAACTGCCGTAAAGGGTAACCAACACTATACAGCCAATTTTCAACTTGCAGATATTCCTGTAAATAGCTTGACTGTGACCCCATCTGTTTTAAATTTTTCTGCGCTGGAATCCTCTTCTTCAATTTCTTGTACATATTTGCCTGTCAATGCTACAAGTGGGACATCAATAACATACAGTTCGTCTAATACATCAGTGGCGGTTGTAAACAGTACCTCAGGAGTTGTTACTTCAAAGGGGTGGGGGAGTTGTACCATAACGGCACTCTCTTCAAACGGAAAAACAGCTTCCTGCATTATATATGTGACTAATCCGGAAATATTGGTAAGCAACATCACTGTAACACTAACCTCATCTTCATTAGTTGTCGGTTCATCAACAAATGCTACAGCAGCAGTTATTCCTTTGAACGCAAGCAACAAGGGAGTAACCTGGAACTCCTCCAATACATCTGTGGCAACAGTCAGCGGGAGTGGTATCGTGACTGCAACAGGGGGCGGGATATGCAATATAACAGCTACCGCACAGGATGGGTCCGGGGTAACAGGCTCTGTTCAATTAACGGTTGTTGGTACGAATGTGCCTGTAACAGGAATAACAATGAGTGAAAATTCAGTTCAGATAGAAGAAGGCTTTATTATAACATTGGCAGCTTTCGTTGCGCCGACAAATGCAAGTAACAAAGGGGTCATCTGGAG
>CAZREC010000065.1:0-13554 GCA_964599025.1 uncultured Muribaculaceae bacterium
CAGCAATGACTCCTACTACTCTGTAAACAGCGGCAGATACAGAGATTACCAGTATCTCTCCTTTGGTCTGCACTATTACAACATACTTAACAGCTCGCGAAGGGATATTTTTCCAAAATGGGGACTGGGAGTTGTATTTCAGATGAACAGTATGCCGTTTTCTGAAGAAAACTTCGGATCTCTTATCTATTCAAATATTTACATGTATATGCCAGGAATTCTGGCGAACCACGGACTCAGGCTCTCGTTTGTACACCAGATGCAGAATTACAGAGACAAAAACTATCTTTTTTCCAACCTGGCAAGTTCGCCAAGAGGATATGACCAGCTCTACGGAAAAAATTTTGTATCTCTATCTGCCGATTATGCCTTTCCTGTTTACCTGGGCGATATCAGCATTTCCAGCTTAATTTATTTCAAGAGACTTAAGGTGATTCCGTTTGTGGACTGGGCCTACAACAAGGGTGCGCAGGAAGATACACACATGCTGTCTGCAGGCACCGACTTGCTTCTGGATTTCAATATTCTCAACATATACCTGCCACTTTCTGCCGGAATAAGATATGCCAGGACAAGGGAGGGGCTTAATTTGTATCAGTTCTTGTTTAAATTGCCAATGTAATGCAACACTTCAGGAAAATAAACACATTAAAACCATTCGACTGGTTTTTGATAATAGGAATAGTTGCCCTTAATATTGTCTATTCTGTACTGCAGAAAGAGATTGATTTCACAGGCTCTGTGGCTGCCATTAGTGGTGTGATTTGCGTTGTAATGGTAGCCAGGGGAAATATTCTAAACTATTTTTTCGGACTGGTTAATGTCTCGCTTTATGCCTATATCTCATTCAAATCAGAACTTTACGGCGATGCTATACTAAATGCTGCCTACTATGTTCCCATGCAGTTTATCGGATGGTTCAACTGGATTAAAAAAAGAGAGGCAAAGGACTCAGTTACAGTTACCTCAAAGACTATGAATACCGGTCAGAGGGTCATTCTCATGATCTTTTCAATTGCAATGGTTGCGATTGTAGGCTTTATTCTAGACAAATTTGAGGATCCTCAGCCATATAAAGATTCGGCAACAACTGTCCTTTCGGTTATTGCCATGTATCTGATGGTAAGGACATATATGGAACAATGGTCGCTATGGGTAGTGGTAAATATAATAAGTGTGATAATGTGGGTAGTTGCATTTTTAAGGGGCGATGCTCATTCCATGCTTATGATTATAATGTGGATATTCTACCTTATAAACTCGCTGAATGGCTGGTATACATGGATTCACTTGTCTTCCAAAAAGTAGTTCCTGATAATTTCTGCTGCTTTTGAACCAACCAGTGCCTTGATTTCTTCATAAGGAGCCTTTTTTAAAGCCCTGACACTCTTGTATCGCGAAAGCAACTTCTGTTCAGTCTTTTCTCCTATTCCCTTTACAGATCTGAGTTCAGATTCTGTCTGAGCCTTGCTTCGCTGGTTTCTGTGATGTCCAATGCCAAAGCGGTGAGCCTCGTCGCGCAGGTTCATTATTACCCTTAAAGAAGCAGAGTTTTTGTCAAGGAAAAGAGGATGTGGGTCACCCGGAATTATAAGCTCCTCCAGTCTCTTGGCTATTCCAATAATCTTAATAGTCTTTTCAAGTCCAAGCTCCTGCAATGCTTCGTATGCAAAGTTAAGCTGCCCCCTTCCTCCGTCTACAACTATCAGTTGGGGCAGTTCTCCCTTTTCTGCCAGAAGCCTGGTATATCGCCGGTTTATAACCTCTTTCATTGTAGCAAAGTCATTTGCTCCAACAACACGTTTTATGTTGAAGTGTCTGTAGTCATTTTTTGAAGGAACTCCGTTTTTAAACACAACACAGGCAGCAACTGCAAATTTGCCCTGAATGTTTGAATTGTCGAAACACTCAATATGTACAGGAGGTTCAGAGAGTTCAAGATCACGCTGCAAAGCAGCCATTATCCTGTTTCTATGCTCTTCCGGTCGCAGAGTCTCCTCCTGTTTGAGCTTTTCTAGTTTGAAAAGTTTTGCATTTTTAAGGCTCAATTCCAGCAGACTAAGCTTGTCGCCCCTCTGGGGTATGTGAATGTTCTTAACATTGAAAATATCCTCAGGCATAAACTGCACCAGTATCTCGTTTGAAAGCTCACCAAACTTTGAGTGGATCTCTCCAATGAAAAGGCTTAGTATTCTGGACTGTTCCTCTTCTATTGGCATTTTAAACTCAAGATTCACAGATTGTATTATGCATCCGTTTACCACACGCATGTAATTCCCAAAGGCGAAATTATTTTCAAATGCCAGAGTAAACACATCTACATTTGTAATTGTTTGACTTACAACCAGCGATTTACTGTAATGCCGGTTTATGAGTTCTATTCTCTCCTTATACAGCTGAGCCTCTTCAAAACGCAGGTCTTTGGCAGCAAGCAGCATAGCGCCCTTGAACTCTTTCATTATTTCTGCCGATTCACCTTTTAGTATAGACTTTATACCTTCTATCTGATGCTGGTACTCTTCACTCTTATATGCTCCTATACACGGAGCCTTGCATTTGCCAATGTGATAATTAAGGCAGGGACGGAACCCTTTGTTCCTAATATTCTCTTCTGTAAGAGAAAGTTTGCAGGTTCTCAGATAGAAAACGGAGTTTATTAGCTCAATAAGATTGTATGCATGTGAAACAGAGCTGTATGGGCCAAAGTAAACAGAACCATCCTTTACATATTTTCTTGTAATAAAGACACGTGGGAATGGCTCGTTCTTTATGCATATCCAGGGATAAGTCTTGCTGTCCTTAAGCATTACATTATACCTGGGCAGATGTTTTTTTATAAGATTGTTTTCGAGAAGCAGCGCATCCTCTTCGCTTTCTACAACTGTGTGCTCAATACTCTCGATTTTTGCGACCATTACCCTGGTCTTTACCGTTAAAGACTCCGGAGTCTGGAAATATTGTGAAACCCTGTTTTTGAGATTTTTTGCTTTTCCGATGTAAATGATAGTTCCCTCTTTGTTTAAAAAGCGGTACACTCCCGGTTGTGCAGGGAGTAGTTTTATCAATTCCCGGAATCTTAAATTCATGATTTATTTTTTGTAAAAGTAACAAATATCCTATATTTGTCAATTAGTATGCAAACTAAAGTTGTAACCAAGCAGGATATAAAAAATGCTATAAAAATGAAGGGGATATCAGGAGATATTCTGGCTCCTTTGATTTCATATATTTTAGGTTTCAACAAGATAAACAAAAAATACAGTAAATGTGCCCAGCACAAAGGGAGGGACTTCACCTCCGCACTTCTCAAGGAGTTTAATATAAGGTTCGAAATAGACGATAAGGAGTTTGAGAATATCCCTCAGGACGGCCCTTTTATTTTTGTTGCAAACCATCCCTACGGCGGAGTGGATGGTATAATTCTCCTCAATATTTTCAGCTCCGTGAGACCGGACATCAAAGTAATATCAAACTTCATACTCTCTCATATTCCTAATTTAAAGGACTTTTTCTTTCCTGTCAACCCTTTTTCAGACAGACCGGGACTCTCCCGTAGTTTTGCAGGATTGAGGATGGCTACTGAGAATCTGAATAAAGGAGGGTGTCTTGGTCTGTTTCCGGCCGGAGAGGTATCTACCAATTATGGCTCTTCTATAATACAGGACAAGGAGTGGCAGCCGGCAATCATAAAGCTGATAAAAAACTCAAATGTGCCTGTGGTACCTGTATACTGCCATGGAACCAATTCTAACTTCTTCCACTGGCTGGGCAAAATTCATCCTATTCTCAGAACAGTAAGGCTGCCACGAGAACTTCTCAATAAAGGAGGAAAAACCATTAAAGTACGAATAGGCAAGCCTATAAGTGTTAATGAAATGTCCGAATACCAGGATCTTAAGACGCTGGGTCTGTTTTTAAGGTCTCGCACTTATGCTCTTGAGGCAAATATAAAAGTAGAGAAAAAAGAGGTTGTAAATAGTGGAGCCGTCCCTATTGCTCTCCCAAAAAACCGCAGGGCGCTGCAAAAGGAGATAAATTCACTCCCTCCAAACAAATTGCTGTTCACTACGGGGCACTACAGTTGTTATCTGGCTGACCATAAGTCAATACCGCTAATGATGCATGAGCTGGGCAGAAGAAGGGAGGAGGCATTCAGGGCAGTAGGAGAGGGAACCGGACGCCCGCTCGATCTGGACGAATATGATGAGTACTACAAGCACCTTATACTTTGGGATAGGCAGAAAACGAGACTAGTAGGAGCATACCGACTTGGTTTCGGAAAAGAGATCATAGAAAAGAAGGGTGTAAAAGGTATGTATACCAATTCTCTTTTCAGCTATGAAAAGGCTTTTATAAAAGTTCTTTCACAATCAATAGAGCTGGGTCGTTCTTTTGTTGTTCTTGACTATCAGAAAGAGACACTCCCGCTGGTCCTTCTAATCAAGGGTCTTTTCTACTCAGTCCTCAACAACAACGAGGTAAGGTATCTTCTTGGACCTGTAAGTATAAGCTCATGGTACCCTAAATTCTACAGGAGCCTTATGATATACTATTTGCAGAAACATCACTCAGTAAAAGAGATGGAAGACATGGTAACGCCCCGGAACCCATTCTTTCCGGACTATCTGCGCGTCTCCGTTGATGAGCTGATGCAGAACAAAATGGATAGTATTGAAAAATTTGACAGGTACCTTCTCAGATTGAGCAACAACGAATACAGACTTCCGACACTCGTCAAGAAGTATCTTAAGATAAATTCAAAAATGATAAGGTTCAATGTAGATCCTGACTTCAACTACTGTGTAGATGGACTTGTTCTTCTGGACCTTACACAAATCTCCCGTCAGGAGGTGATGGCTCTGGCCAAGGATGAACCAAACAAAGACAAAGTATACAAGCGCTTCGGGATAGAGGAATAGACTTTGCAGTAGTTTTTAGCAACTATTTGCATGTTTGACACTTACTTGTTTTATTTGTGTTGAAACGCTTATGTTGAAGCGTATAATCGCCTGTCTGACTGATGCTTGCTAAAAACTACTGCAAAGTCTTTTCACGGTACCGGGTCGTAGCCGTGACCACCCCATGGGTGACAACGGGAAATTCGTCTTACTGCCAGATAGAAACCTTTGAAGGGTCCATGTTTTTTTATTGCCTCAATTGCATAGGATGAACAGGTTGGGGTGAACCGGCAAGATGGAGGTTTCAGTGGTGAGATCGCATACTGATAAAACTTAATCAGCATCAGAAAAAGAAATGAGAGTGACCACTTCAAAGCCCTGACTGCCAGACTAAATATTTTTTTTAATTTTTGCCAGAGCATTTGATATTTTGTTATTTAATGTGCGGAATTCCAGTATTTCACCACTGATATATACTATGTTTATGTCGACAAAAAAATCAGGTGAAGAGTGTTTTGTGCGCACTTCATCTTTCTGTCCTTCGGTTGTCTGTTCCTGAAGTTTGTTTCCTTTGTTCAGACGGTATGCCTCCCGGATACGACGTTTAAGGAGGTTACGGGAAACAGCTTTCTTGTGAAGTCGCTTGGGTACAGTAATCAGCACCCTGTTGTAGGGACAGTCATTAGGGAGGTAGTATATCTTAAGAGGATGAATAAACAGAACGGTACCTTTGTCAAAGATCTCCTGAATTCTTATTACAGAGGTCAGCTTTTCCTCTTTTGAGAATTTGCAGGATGAATCTTCCATGGTATTTATGTCCTGTTACTTTTGTTCAAAGTAGTTAGACAGAGCTTTGGCAATTGAGGGAGCTTCCGGAGTGGGAGCTACTACAGTTGATGTTAGTTTTGCACTCTTGAGAGCCTTAAGGGTTGCGGGGCCGAAGGTTGCAAATTGAATGTCGTTTTGTTTGAAATCAGGAAAATTTTCCTGTAACGATTTGATATCGGAAGGGCTGTAGAAAACGAGCATATCGTAAGCAGAAATATCCAGGTTAGAGATATTGCTGTGAACAGTCTTTACAAAAACAGCACTCGTGTGTTTTAATTTAGCCTTTACAAAAAATTTGTTGATGTCGGCCTTGCAACTATCTGCTACACATATAAGAAAATGTTCTGTTTTATGCTTTGCGCCGATAGTCTCAATAATTGAAGCATTTGTGCCGCTTCCAAAAAAGATCTTTCTCTTCCTGTAAACAATGTATTTCTGCAGATAAAGTGCAATGGCCTCAGAAACACAGAAATACTTCATTGTCTCTGGTACGGCTATCCGTAATTCCTCAGATATCTTAAAGAAAGCATCTATTGATGTTCTGGATGTGAAAACAACAGCAGTATACTCTAAAATGTTCACTTTTTGCAGGCGGAACTCTTTTGCCTGAAGAGCCTCAACCTTGAAAAAGGGGACGAAATCTATGTTAAGCTTATACTTTGAAATGAGCTCTGTATAGGGTGAACCATTCGTCGGAGCAGGCTGAGAAATCAGTATCTTTTTAATTTTCATAGTCTTAGTAAGAGAGTATAAAATTCGAGATTAGTGCGATAGGTAACAATTCAATGCTGCAAAGATACAAAATATAAAAAAAATGCGAATAGTGATGTGAAATAATTATTTGATACCCTCTTATTAAATAAATCATAAAAACGAACAAAACGCTAGATATCAAAACTATCAGAACAGTAGAGGGGTCAATTTCCGGCCAAAAAAAACTGAGAAAAATTGCAGGTAAAGAGAAAATAACAGAAATTATCATATGATTGTACCCTATTCTCTCTATTAATCTGAAGGTATTCTTGTCTTTTGTAAGCCAGGATAATAAGTCATAAATACCTTTCCGTACGAGCCATAAGGTAAAAAGAGTTAAAATACAAAGGAGCAGAAAATACTGCGGAAGTAACTGAAAAGAGTCTAAGATATAATCACTGTTCATTAAAGTTAACAGAACAGGAAAATATAGAGCAGATATTATGGTTACAACAGTCCTTTGTCCGGAAAGTGCAAGCTTGTCTTCCAGTTTGAAATGGTTTTTAAGTTTAAAGAGAGAACTGAGAACCGCAGGAATTACATTTATAATCTCCCGTGAAAAGATTACCATTATTATGAAGAATGCAAGAACAAGCGTTGACAATACTTCGTCGTGCTGTTTATTGCCTGCTGAAAAATTGTCAGAAGCGGCAGGCAAAATTTCGGGAACCTTTGTGAGAGTATGGTGGCCAAACAAATTGTCCACGGGAAGAAATTCTTGTTGTTCCGTTGTATCTATGTCAACAAGAATATACTTGCACGATACGCTGTCGGTAATGAAAAGGGTATCTTTTATTATCATCAGTTTCCCCTCTTTGCTTTATAACCAAGTGTCTGTAAGATGCTTAATACTCTGTCCCTGAAATCGCCCTGAATAAGCACTTCGCCATCCTTTAAAGAACCACCCACGCCGCATTTGCTTTTTAGAATTTTTGCAAGATCGGCCAGATCGTCCTCTTTCCCTACGAAACCGGTAATCAGAGTAACCTGTTTGCCTGCTCTGTGCTTGCGGTCTATCGATACAATAAGACGCTGCTTGTCGGGAGGAAGAGTATCACGTGACATATCGCCCACCTCTGCCTGATATCCGAAATCAGGGTTTGTAGAGTAGACCACTCCAAGTCTGCTTTTCCAATCGTTCTCCGCCATTGCAATAATTTTGCTGCAAAGTTATGTAGAAAAATTCAAAATAGTATCTTTGCCTAATATTCTCATTAAAGTCAGAAAAATACACAAATGGAACAGAAGAAATTTAAACTGTTGGATACCCTGTTAGGGATATTGGTACTCATTATCTCCTCGGTCGTATATCTATCCACAATTGAACCGACAACCAGCTTCTGGGATTGCGGCGAGTTTATAGCTTCGTCATACAAGCTGGAAGTGGGTCATCCACCCGGAAACCCGGTTTTCCAGGTAATAGCAAGATTCTTTACACCCTTTGCAGACAAAGAAAACGCTGCAATGATGGTGAATGCAATGAGTGCAATGTGTTCAGCATTTACAATCATGTTCCTTTTCTGGACCATCACACACCTTGCAAGGAGAATTTCGGAGAAAACATCAAATGAGCGTACACTTGCCGGTTCAATTGCCATTCTGGCATCTGGTCTTGTTGGCGCTTTGGTTTACACATTTTCCGACACCTTCTGGTTCTCTGCTGTTGAGGGGGAGGTTTATGCCATGTCGTCGCTCTTTACGGCGGCTGTGTTCTGGGCAATGCTTAAATGGGAAGAGCAGGCAGAACAGCCTTATGCAAACAGATGGATAATACTGATTGCCTTTCTTATGGGGCTCTCTATAGGTGTTCACCTTCTTAACCTGCTTGCAATACCGGCTCTTGTTTTCATATACTACTACAAAAAATATGATGTTACCCTCAAAAGAAGTTTCTATGTATTTCTCATGGCTGCTGCATTAGTTGGAGTAATACTGTTTGGAGTGATACCGTACCTGCCAAAGATTGCGTCGTATTTCGACCTTCTTTTCGTAAATGTTTTTGGTTTGCCGTTCAACTCCGGAGCTACATTCTTCATGCTTGTAATTCTTGCTGCCGCTATATTCGCAATATGGTATTCCTATAAAAAGGGGAAGGTCCTTCTTAACACAATTATGTACTGCTTCATGATGATAGTGATAGGCTATTCGGCATACTCAGTTGTAGTTATAAGATCTTCGGCAAACACTCCTACAAATGAATATTCACCCGATAACCCTTTTACTCTTGTAAGATACCTCGGACGTGAACAGTATGGCAGCAACCCTCTTGTTTACGGAGAGACATATGCTTCGCCTTACGATATTGTTCAGGACGAATATTATGCAAGACTGGGCGACAAATATCAGAAGGTACCGGGACCGATAAGGGCCGTATATGCTTCAGATGCAAAGATGCTTTTCCCAAGGATGTGGAGTTCTGCAGACGACCATGTTAAATTCTACCAAAGATATACAGAGGGCAGAGGGAGGTCAATTGTGGGATCGGAGCAGAAGATGCCGCTTTTCAGCGACAACCTTGCCTATTTCTTTGGTTACCAACTTGACTGGATGTATATAAGATACTTTATGTGGAACTTTGCAGGTCGGCAGAATGACATTCATTCTACTACCCCGGGTGAGATTTTCAGGGGCAACTGGGAGTCCGGCATAGGATTTTTGGACAGGGCCAGGTTGGGCGACCAGCGTGAAGGGCCGGATTATATTGTTAACAACAAGGCTAAGAACCACTATTATATGCTACCTCTGCTGTTGGGAATATTCGGATTGTTTTTCCAGCTGGGTAAAGACAAACGTAACTGGTGGGTTACAATGCTGCTTTTCCTTATGACAGGTATTGCAATTGTTCTCTACCTCAACCAGCCTCCTTTGCAGCCTCGTGAGAGAGACTACGCCTATGCGGGGTCGTTCTACGCATATGCAATATGGGTTGGTCTTGGAGTAATGGCGGTCTATGATTTCATGAAGAACCGGGCGAAGCTCCCGGCCAATATTGCCGCTGTGGGTGTGGGAACCGCCTGTCTGCTTGTTCCGGTTCAGATGGCCAGCGAAAACTGGGATGACCACGACCGCAGCAACCGTTACACTGCCCGTGACCTTGCATATAACTACCTTAACAGTTGTGACCCGCAGGCAATTCTGGTGACTCATGGCGACAACGATACTTTCCCTCTTTGGTACATTCAGGAGGTGGAAGGAGTGAGGACAGATGTCCGCATAATGAATACCTCGCTTCTTGGAACAGACTGGTATATAGATCAGATGAAGTATCAGGTGTACGACTCTAAACCTCTTCCTCTGTCGATTCCTAAAAGGGAATATCTGTACGGTACAAACGATATGCTTCAGATCGTGGACAGGTTGAACAAACCGGTTCCGATCAAGGCTGTTGTTGACCTTATTTCAAATCCTGACGCAAAAATGAAGGCAGAGAACGGCAAAAGCTATAGTTTCTTTGCTTCTAGAAAGTTGATTCTTCCGGTAAATATTCAGAATGCAATTGCGTGTGGTATAATATCGGCTGCTGACTCAGTTCCTGAGTCTATCGAACTGACCATACCTGAAGGAAAGAGAGCTCTTTCAAAAACCGAAATGATGGTTCTTGACCTTCTTGCAAACTACAAATGGGACAGACCAATATACTTCGTGGCCATGGGAGGTGACCTTGAAATTGGTATTAAGGATTATCTGGAATATAATGGTTTTGCCTACAAGTTTGTGCCAATCAAGAACAAAACTTCAATTGGTAATCCGGGAAGGGTAAATGCAGATGACTTGTATAAAAAGCTTATGACTGTATATCGCTGGGGCAATATTAACGACCCATCTGTTAATGTAGACTATCAGAACGTGCTTACATTCAATGCTGTAATGTGTGTCAGAAATTTACATACACAGGCTGCAAGGTCTCTTGCTCTTAACGGTAAGCTTAAAGAGGCTGTTGAGGTTCTTGACCGTATGCAGGAGGTGGCAATTCCAAGTCAGCTTCCGCTGAACTGTTCTACAATGTCTTCGCTTAATGAGTTTTCTGTAATGGAAGCAATAGATATCTATCTGCTGGCAGGGGAAAAGGAGAAAGGGATGAAGCTTATGGATGCATTTCTTGACGAAACATATGACGGTTTAACTCTATTCTCTAAGAAATACGGCTCACAATACTTGTCGTTGCAGGATATTGAGCAGAACGTAGCTTATATTTTCCATCTGGCAGAGATTCTTAAAAACAGGGGCGAGGCCGCAAAAGCCACCGAACTGGAAAAGAAAATCGAGAATGTTATTAAAGCGATTCAGGGGTGATATATGACTTTGCAGTAGTTTTTAGCAAGTATCTTAATTATTGCATGTTACAAAAGTAATAATTACATTATGCACAAAAAATATTGTGTAAGAATCAAATATTCGAACTGTTGCTAAAAACTACTACAAAGTCTGTGTGAATACAGCGGCATCAAATTAGCAAATTAACAAATTGCATCCCCTGAGTTCTGAGTTTCTGATGCGGCCGAATATTTTGAAACTACCGTCGGAATAGTTCATGCCCATGTCTTCTGTCTCGATAAATGAGCAGGAGTATATGTTTGCGAGGTCTATTATGTTGATACCTCCTCTTTTGATGTTATTTCCCGCTATTTCGCCGTTTGACAAAAGGCGGAAAGGGTTGTTGAGATCGCGGATAAGGATTTTCATCCAGGGTGGGGTGAAGAAAAGACCATCGCCCTTGGACCAAGCCTGTGAAAGAAGCTCGGCCATCCCGTATTCAGAATGTATTTTGTCAACACCAAAACCCTCCTTCAGTCTACTGTGCAGCTCTTCTCTTGAGAGCTCCTCGCCACGTCCCTTCATGCCGCCTGTCTCCACAACTATCAAGTCCGGGAATTCCATTTTTAGAGCAGAATCCAGTTTAAGCCAGGATACAAAATCCAGAAGGGCAAAGCTGACCCCTATGAGAATTGTCTTCTGTCCGTCGGTCTTTAGTCTGCAAAGCATATCATAAAGCTCTGCATGGTTGTACAGGTAGTAGCCATTGTGCTCATTTGCTGACTGCTTCATTAGGTTTTCTGTCATATACACTAGCGATGACCCCTCGCGCTCGAGGTAAGATGGCAGAAGGGCAAGAATGGCATAATCCGATGGAGTCCCGTATTGGAGCCGGAATCCCTCCGAAAAGCTTCTCTCATATAAGGAGAGATCGGCAACCGGATGTCTGGAAGGAGTCATACCGGTGGTCGCGCTGCTGGTGAATATTTTTTGAGGGAGGACCTTTTTAGCGTTTGTGTTTTGAGCCGTGCATCTATCACATATCACGTTTTCTGTCTTGAAAAACTGTATCGGAAAGAAAGGTATCTGGGTTATATCTAAGATTTTACCGATGTCGGTGCCCAATAGCGAAAGGTACCTTTTGTAAGGTTCACAATGCTCGGCCTGAAACCTGAAAATCTCCAGCGCGACAGTTGAAAACTGGTCGGGAGAGTTGATTTCGAATATTTTGCGGGTGTCGAACATGTGGTAATCTGGTAATGTGCTAATGGGTTAATTTGCTAATTTGCTGATGTGCTAATGTGCTGCAAAGATAGCAGAAAAAGGTACTTTGCAGTAGTTTTTAGCAAGTACAATATTGATAGTGGGTTACGGACGAAACAAAAAGAAATTCTTAACATGCAGCGCTCGTATGTGTCTAAAGAATAGATGGTTGCTAAAAACTGTGGCAAGGTCTATTTGCTGCCGCGCGCAATCACAAGCAGCTGCTCTACGTAGTCGCGTTTGTTGTAGAGGCGGGGGACTTTGTTCTGGCCACCGAGTTTTCCGCGGTCACTCATCCACTGGTAGAAGGTGCCTTCCGGTACTGGGGTGATGGTGAGGCGCTTCATGGTGGCATTTTTAGAACGTTTGGCTTCGTAGTCGGAGTTTAGCATGCAGATGTTTTTGTCGAGCAGGTCGGCAAAGGCCTCGATGTTTACCGGCGGGGTGGAAAATTCGATTAGCCACTGATGTGAGCCCTTTCCGGCACCCTCCATGAACAGAGGGGCGACTGTGTAGTTAGAAACGACGACAGAATCATTCTCTTCGCATGCTTTTGCCAGGGCACGCTCGGCATTGTTAATCATCAGTTCTTCGCCAAAAGCGTTTATGAAGAGTTGGGTGCGGCCGGTTATGACAATCTTGTGAGGTTTCAGCGATGTGAAAGAGACACAGTCGCCCAAAAGGTATCTCCAAAGACCGCCGTTTGTAGTTATGACCATAGCGTAATTCACATCTTTCTGTACACTCTCCATGGTTTCAAAAGAGGTATAGCTACCATCCAGAGCCTCGTCCAGACGATCCATCGGAATAAATTCATAAAATATTCCGTTGTCAGCCAGAAGCAAAAGAGACTCATCGGCAGGGTCGTCCTGAAAACCAAAGAATCCTTCGGATGCATTGTAGTTTTCACGGTAATTCATATCAGCTTTTGGAATGAGCTTCTTGTAGCTTTCGCGGTAAGGTTCAAAATTGATACCCCCATGCATGAAAAGCTCAAGGTTTGGCCAGATCTGGGTAAGGTCGTCCTTGCCAGAGTATTCAAGTATCTTGTTCATCAGCACCAGGTTCCATGAAGGAACTCCGGAAAAGTTGGTAACATTCTGGTTATATACAGAGCGACATATCTTCTCCATTTTCTCCTCGAAATCCGGAATGAGAGCGACAGAGCGCTCCGGAACCCGTCTTAGCTCAACCCAAAGGGGAGTGTTTTTAAGCATGATAGCCGAAAGGTCACCATAGTAGCTGTTACCGCCACCCTTTTCGTCAATTTTGGAACTGCCACCAAGTGTGAGAGCCTTCCCGTCAAAAATCTGAGAATCAGGTGTAGTATCTATATAGCTGGCTAACATCTTCTTCATACCCTCGAAGTGACAAAGGTTCAAAGACTCGTCGGTAATTGGGATAAACTTGCTTTTTGATGAGCTAGTACCACTCGATTTTGCAAACCACCGCACCTTTTTGTTCCACAGAACATAATCCTCTCCACCTCTAAGCCTGTCAATATAAGGTTCAAACGCATCGTAGTCGCGAAGAGGCACCAACTTCAGGAAGTCACTGA
>CAZREC010000066.1:0-13286 GCA_964599025.1 uncultured Muribaculaceae bacterium
TCATCTGGTTCCATAAACTCTGAGGAATTGTTACTTTACCTACGTTCCTGCTCTCGTCCTCAAACCAGACCATCTTCTCTCTGTCAATTTTTCTCAATTCCACACTAAGAAAATTTTCAAATTGTTCGGACGACGGCTGTGTCTCCTGTCCAAGTGCACCAAAGGCAGAGCCCTTATGATTAGAAAGACCCTCCAGGTCGATAACCTGTTCTCCGGCCTCCCTAAGCGCATACAGTATCTCAGTTTTCCCAGAACCGGTATATCCTCCTATAAGTATAATCCTGAAAGGTAATTCAAATGTTTCAAGTACATGGTTCCTGTATGCCTTGTAACCATCCTTAAGAAGAGAACAATTCAGACCAACCGTCTCCAGTAACCATGCCATTGCAGATGAGCGCATTCCTCCCCTCCAGCAATGAATCAGCAACTCGTCGCTATTTAGTTTAAGTGCGAATTTCGTAAAGTCTTTAAGTTTGGGACCGACAAATTCCAGCCCCTTCTGAACCGCCTGAACCCTTCCCCTCTGTTTGTATATAGTGCCTACCTCTGCTCTCTCTTCATTTGAAAAGAGGGGTAAAGAAAGAGCCCCGGGGATATGAGCATGTTCATATTCTCCCGGGGATCTGACATCTATAATTGGAAGAGAGTTACCTCTCTCTAAAAATTCTGCTACTGAAATAATCTTTGGCATAGTCAATTTTCCCTATGCAAAAGTACTCTTTTTTTCTAGAAATTGAATCTAAGACCTAAAGAAGGAAGCAACGCAGTTGTTTTGTAGTCTCCCTGAAAAGCAGTCATTGGAGCAGCCTGAGGCAGTGCACCACGAGTCTTTTCGCCATTCAGATACTGGAACCCTAAGTCTATTGCAAATTTCTTTACCGGTTGCAGGGTAAGACCTGCAGTTAGGCTGATTTTATTCGCACCGGGACCATCTGGACTATAATATGCCTTGTCCACAGGAGTTGAATCGTAGATAAAGCCCAGTCTGAAAGTCATTTTGTCACAAGCTTTGTATTCACCGCCAACCCTGTAAATCATAGAGTTTTTGTAATTCTTTATTGATTTTGAGGTCATGGTTGTAAACTTAATGGCAAGAGTGTCATAAGCCTTCCACCCTACATACTGCAATTCCGCAGAAAGAAGAAGTTTCTTTGTAGCCTTGTAAGCTACACCAATGTTCAGGTTGGATGGTACAGGAAGAGAAGCGTCAAAAGCCTTTCCGTCAAGTGATACAGCACCTGCTATTGAAGGATTGTAAAGCGGGTTTGAGGTTGCAGGAGGAGTGGCAAGTGTAGTGATAAGGGTTTTTAGCTCAGGAGTGGCATAACTCAAGGTTGTAGCGCCTTCCTTTACCTCTAGCATTACTTTTGAACGGTATGATATACCAAAGCTCCATTTTTCATTTGGGCTGTAAAGGATACCCACATTGAATCCGATTGCAGCACCTGCCTTACCGGTAAGGTTAGCTGATATAGGAGTCATTCCGTCTGCAGCTCTTATGATGGCTTTATAAGCATTTGGGAAGACCGGGCTGGCCAGGTAACCGTTAAGACCGCCAACAGGCAGAAGTCCTTTGTTTAGCTCAAAGCTTCCGAAATCTACCATAAGGCCTGCGCCAATACTGAATTTTTCGCTGAATTTATAAGAAACAGTAGGCTGTACAGAATATGCTTTTAGCGATATATTCTGAACCAGATGAGCACCTCTCCAGTTGTCGGGCCAGTTAAGGCTGTTTCCGGCAGGATTGGTAATGCTTACACCAGCAAAGAACTTGTCTGACAACTTAAACCCAAAATAACCGAAAATGGGCGTTCCCATAGGATTGTGAGTGTCTGTGGTCCAGCTGCCGGCAATGTCTGTATAAGATACTTTCGAAAAGATACCTGTCATACCTAGAGAGACATCTATCTTACTATTCATGAATGAAAGACCTGCAGGATTGAAGAGCATACTCTCCCCTCCGAGTTTGAGAGCTGTTCCCAGGTGACCCATACCAAGCTGACGGGTACTTTGAGAATTGATTTGATAACCCTCTGCCATAAGGCTTAGACCAACCAGGTTGGCTAACAGAAATAGTGAAAATTTTCTTAGTTTCATTTTTATTCGTTTTATGAGTCAGCAAATCTAAAAATTTTTGATTATTCTATACCAAAATCAGGGTCAAATTTACAAAGAACAGATATACAAGAAAATATAACTATACTACACCACCTAATAGAGTGTAGTATAGTTATTATAACCTTAGTTGTTATTTAGTTGAACGATGTCTGTCTCATCTCTGTAATCACCAATAAGATATTGATTAAAGTAGTCGGACGACCTCCAGAAGAAGTATTCTGCCATGTCTCCGAAACTGTGTCTCTGACCTGGAAGCAGAATCATGTCGAACCTCTTGTTGGCACGGATGAGTGCATTTACCATACGGAGTGTATTGCCCGGATGGACATTGTTGTCAATATCGCCACTTGACAGTAAAAGGTGTCCTTTAAGGTTTTTGGCTATTGAAGAGTTCTTGTCGATGCTGTACTTAAAGGTGGTATCTCCCTTTTCTGAGATAGACTCAAGGATTCCATGATGTTGTTCGCTCCACCATCTGTTGTAGATGTTGTTCTCATGATTACCGGCCGAAGATACCGCAACTTTGAAGAAATCGGGGAAAACAAGCATCGCAGCGGTTGACATAAAGCCTCCACCGGAATGACCGTGGATCCCTACCTTATGAATGTTTATAAAAGGATGTTTTGCTGCCAGTTGTTCTATAACCATCTTCTTATCCTCCAGCCCATAGTCCCTGAGGTTGCCATAGCCAAAGTTATGGTACCATTTAGAACGAGAAGGGTGACCTCCCCGGTTTCCCACAGTAATTACGATATATCCGAATTGAGCAAGACGATCCACCCTGTCCATTCCCTTGGCCCATGATGCATTCACTGCCTCTGTCTGAGGACCAGGGTACACATATTCAATTATTGGGTAGAGTTTTGTAGAGTCGAAATCAAAAGGTTTATACATTACCCCGTACAAATCTGTCACGCCATCACCCGCCTTAACTTTGAACAGCTCCGGGAACTTGTATCCGGCTGCAAAAAGCAAACTAAGATCTGTTTTTTCAAGATCGAGTATCTTGCGTCCGGTATTGTCATACAAAGCCGATTTGGGCTCTGTGTTTACGCGCGAGAAATTGTCGACAAAGTATTTCCCATTATCTGAACTTACTGTTTCATGATTGAAATCACCAGAGTTAAGAAGCTTCAGGTTTGATCCATCCATGTTTACTTTGTAAAGGTGTGTATAATAAGGATTTTCTCCAACCTCTTTTGCATTGGCTATAAAGTATACAACCCTCTGTGCCTGATCTACTGCAACTACGTCTTCTACATGATATTCACCCGATGTTATTGGATTTTTTAGTTTTCCGTTCTCGTCATAGAGATATAGGTGAGACCAGCCGGTTCTTTCGGACCATTGTATGAACTCCTTTCCGTCGTTTACAAGTTTAAGTGATCTTGATTCTACGTAGGTGTTCATGCGTTCCTCTACAAGAGTTTTCAATGTGTCTGCCGTTAAGTCTGCGATACAAACATCAAGCTTTTTGAGATCTCTGCTAATTCTGGAAACATAGAACTTTTGTGAGTTTCCGAGCCAGATGTTATGGTTATAGTCGTTGCTCATGTCCTTTTGCAAAACAGGGGTGGTGCTAATCCTCAGGTCCTGATCCTTAAACCGTGCACTTTTAATCTCTTTGTATTTTTTGCTCTCCATGTTGAACAAATAGAGATGTTCCACAGGAGATTCAGTTTCACCTGGCATCTGATACTTGTAGGATTCCAGTTTCGGACGGGGTTCTGCCAGAACATCAATTACCCATAAATCCTTTACCTTAGAGTTGTCGGTCCGGATAAATGCAAAATTCTTAGAGTCAGGTGACCAGGTAATATACGCCCCGGTTCTCTTTTTCTTATCCTTTTCTGTAGCATTCACGTCAGACTCACCAGAGCCGAATCCGAAATCTTTTGTCCCTTCAGTTGTGAGTTGTTGTTCCACTATAGTAGAATCATCCTCATCTTTTCTGGCCTTCTCAAGGTTCTCCATGTCCATAGAGTAGAGGTTGAAGTTTCTGGAAAAAACAACATATTTCTTGTCAGGAGAGATACTTGCCCATCTTGGGTAAGGTTTATCTGCCTTGTAGTCTTTAATTTCTGTAAGAGTGTTGCTTTGGATGTCATATTCAAAGCCATGAACTTTCTTCTCTTTTTTTGGCTTCTTAGTTTTTTGGTCCTTAACAGTTGTATCTGCTGTGCTTTTTATTTCAAAGGTAAACTTCTTGTCGTCCACAAGTTTGAGCTTGGAAATAGGGATATTCTGTGCATCA
Source organism: uncultured Muribaculaceae bacterium (assembly GCA_964599025.1). Classification (GTDB taxonomy): domain Bacteria; phylum Bacteroidota; class Bacteroidia; order Bacteroidales; family UBA932; genus Bact-08. The sequence goes on from CAZREC010000066.1 coordinate 4,373, forward strand.
AACGGGTCCTTCACTATTTCTGTGAGCTTTGCTGCCAGTTTTGCATTGTCGAAGATTTGTCTTTTAGTGCCGGTGGCAGGGTCGGCAATATAGTAGAATGTTCCTTCCGGAGTCTGATACGTGTACCAGAACTTATCGGAATTCTTAAACCACATAGGTTGCACCTTTGTAGAGAATACCATTTTTGCAACCTTTTTCGGGGAAAATCTTGCTGCCAGATCGTAATTGGCAGTAGTTACCGGTTTCTGCTGCGCCATGGCAATGACTCCGGAGAGGATTAACGTGAACAGGAATACGACTCTTTTCATTATTGATAATTTAAAATTGTTGATATTTTTGAATTTGTTATAATCTTTTGGCCCACTCGCCCACCTCGAGGTCATGCAGGGCACCTCCCTCAACCTTGAATCTAAGGGCGGTCCTTACAAGATGAAACCCCTGTATACCGGCGGCTCCGGGGTTTATACATATAAGATTGTTATGTCTGTCGTTTATTACTTTGAGAATATGCGAGTGTCCGCATATAAAAACGTCCGGTTTATGGGCTGTTATAAGCTGAAGTGCCTTATAATCATATCTGCCGGGGTATCCCCCTATGTGCATCATCAGAAACCTCATACCTTCCATCTCAAAATTCTGGATATAGGGATGTATCAGCCTGATTTCATGACCGTCACAATTTCCGTAAACACCTCTCAAAGGTTTAAATGACGATATTTTATCTGATACCTCTAAACTGCCAAAATCACCGGCGTGCCAGACTTCGTCGGTATCCTTCAGGAATTCCTTTAGATTGTCGTCAAAGAGGGTATGAGTATCAGACAGAAGCCCTATATATGCCATTATAAAGACCTTATATTAAAGCTTAATGACAATTTTTTTCTTGTACAGGAAGATTGCCATAGCTGTGAAAATAGCCACATAGCATATTGCATACATGAGAGAACCCCATTCGTTGTTTCCGAGCAGAGAGACACAAAGATGCTGATATGCCCATGAAGCAGCAGATGTTGTAACCTCTTTTGTGGTTCCGTCCTCCTGTATTATAACCGTTGTCCACTTTATTATCCTGCCAAGTGTTTTTGCAAATATCCCAGCCATTACAAATGCGAAAAGAGGATTAAGGCCAAGTGCCTTGAACGGGAAGAAGAACTTCTCTTTGCCTTTTATATCTATAAGGTAGATAAAAAATGCAAGCATAAGTATGGACCATCCACCGGCATAAAATACATAAGAAGGGGTCCACAAAGGTTTGTTTATAGGGATGAATATATTCAAAACCAGAGCTACTGCCAGTGAAACAAGACCTATTGTGTACAACGCCCCCACAGCATCAATTTTCTGTTCACTCTTGCGGATAATGCTCCCGATAAGATAACCCAGAAGAACGGTGGCTGAACCCGACAATACACCAAGAATGCCCTCCGGATCGAAAGGAACACCAAAACCATGATAGATATGGCTGTCACCAACAAGCGAAACATCTATTGAACCGGCTATGTTGCCCATTATTGAGAATGGATTTTCAGAACCGAAAGTGACAAGAATGAGCCAGTGCAGGAACATAAGCACACCCATGCCTACCATCATTTTTGTTGGTTTATGAAGCCAAAGGGCCAAAATGCCACCCACAAGATAACACAATGCAATTCTCTGAAGCACCCCGAAAATACGGATATGATTCAGATATTCCATATAGTTCGCACCCCAGCTCAGAGCAGGATCGGGCGATGTAGGATAAAAAGGAAAAGCATTAAGGGCAAGGCCGGTAATAAAGATAAAAAATGCTCTTTTAATGATCTTCTTAAGTGAAGCGGCATTAAGAGAGTCGTTATATTTTGCAAAAGCGAATGAAAGAGCTGCTCCTACAATGAACAGGAAAAACGGGAATACGAGATCTGTAGGAGTACATCCACTCCAGGCGGCATGTTTCAAAGGAGGGAAAATTTTCCCCCAGGAGCCGGGATTGTTTACCAGTATCATACCGGCAATAGTCATCCCCCTAAGCACGTCAAGTGCTGTGTACCTGTTTGTGATAGCGGTTTTCATAACTAAGTTTAAGTGATTGCAGACAAAAATAACCTTTTTATGTATATTTGTATTATATATGGAACTCTTTTTTACAAATAATATTTCAGGCCCAGAAGCCATACTCAATCCTGAGGAATCTAAGCATTGCCTTAAGGTGCTTAGACACAAGAAGGGAGACGAGATAAACTTTATTGACGGTAAAGGGGGCCTCTACAAGGGAGAGATATCTGAGACTACAGGCAATACCTGTAAAATAAGAATAAAAGAGAGTATTCAGGGTTATATGGCAAGGAGCTATTTTCTTCATATGGCCGTTGCTCCCACTAAGAACCTTGAGAGGTATGAGTGGTTCATGGAGAAGGCTACCGAGTTGGGAATTGATGAACTTACGCCAATAATAGGGGATCACTCAGAGAGAAAGATATTTAAACCGGAAAGAGGGGAACGCATTCTTCTGTCTGCAACAAAACAATCTGTTAAAGCAAAGCTGCCTGTTCTGGGTAAGATGACATCTGTAAAGAGTTTTATATTGGAGTCTGACAGTTTTAACGGAGTCAAACTAATAGCTCACTGTAATGAAGGTCCCAGGACCGACCTTGTGAGATTTCTGGAATACAATGTTAATGCAGAAAATGGAGAGAACAGGTTCCTTATCCTCATCGGTCCGGAGGGAGACTTTTCGACAGACGAGGTTGCCCTGGCAGTCTCTCACGGTTTTTTACCTGTTACTTTAGGGGAATCACGTCTGAGGACAGAAACAGCCGCTCTCACGACCGTTGCCGCAATATATCTTTTTGGGAACCAAAGATAGATCAGTTTCTGATAATCTTTATCTGACCACCAAGTCCAAGCTTTATAATTGATGATGGTTTGCCTGTTGAACCCTCTTCAAGCATGGGATCAGCAACCCAATCTACAGAATTTACGATCTCTTCGGCTATGTCATGATAACCGGAAGGGGCATTCTCCCCCGATATGTTTGCCGATGTTGAAACTATTGGTCTTCTGAACCTCGATATCAGTTGCTGGCAAAAAGGGTGTTCGGGTATTCTTATTCCTGCCGATCCATCTTCTGCCACTATGTTGGGAGCAAGGCCCACTGCTCCCGGATAGATAATTGTCATTGGGCTGTCACTCACCTCAATAAGCTGACAGGCAACCTCAGGAACCTCTCTAATATACCGGTAAAGCATATCAAGTCCGTCTACAAGAGTAATCAGGCTTTTACTGTCGGCCCTTTTCTTTATTTTATAAATTTTTTCAACTGCTGCAGGATTTGTGGCATCGCAACCAAGACCCCATATAGTGTCTGTAGGATATAAAATTACACCACCTGCCTTGAGGACCTTTACTGCCTCGTTTATTGCCTGATTAAGTTCCATGTTTAAGGTATGATTATTTCAGAAATGACTGGATAATGGTCGGAAAAAGATATTCTCTCTGTTTTATGGCTCATGCTCCAGAAGTATCTGGGATAAAGAATGTAATCAATTCGCAGCAATGGCCACATATATGAGTAAGTTGCACTGAATCCTTTGCCGGATTCCCTGAAACTGTCTTGTTTGTCAAGAGTAAGGATATGATATGTATATGACATTGGAGTGTCATTGAAATCGCCACATATAATTGCAGGATATTCGCTTTCAGAAGCATGTGAAGCAACAGAATCTACCTGAAGGGCTCTTTTCTTGAACGTACTGGCCATTTTGTCGTGCATGTCAAGGAGATCCTCCGATACCTTGTCGCTTTTACTCATCTTCTTGATAAGTGAAGTGAATGAAATTGAGTGAGATTCCAGATGAGTGTTATAAAGTCGTATTTTTTTGCCGAAGTGCTCTATATCTGTATAGATACAAAGGTTGGTACTTCCCTTGAACGTAATCTTTCCGCTTGAAATTATAGGGAACTTGCTTATAGTAAGGTTGCCGAACTTTCCACCTATTCTGGGATTGAAAAAATGGTAAAAAATATATGGATAGTCTGTGAAGGTCTTGCGGATGTCTGCAGTATCGTTTATATAGAACTCCTGAAAACAGACAACCTCCGGCTGCTCCTTTGCCACAAACCCGGCAACGCTAGTAAGAAGCTCTTGCCTGCCATGCTTTTTGTCCTGAGCAAAGAGACCTACATTGTATGTGCAAATCTTTAATGCAATTCCTTTTTCTCCCTCATTCGCTTTTCCCCACCTTACAAAAAGATCTGCAAACAGGATGGAGGGAAGGAGAATGACAAATGTGATCCATGCTGCACCTGAGCGACGGATTAAACCCACTATCAGAAGGAACATATTAAGCATGACAAGTGGAATGAAGTAGAGCCCGAAAAACAGTGGAACAGATGTGAGAGAAGGATTGATGTAAATTGAGATGTATGAAATAAGAAGAGCAAGTGCCGATATTATCAGTACCAGTCTGAAAACCAAAGCAATCGGCCATGGGGACCCAGATCCTTTTTTTCTCTTCTTCATCAGAAGTACATTCTGTTATTCTTTTTCCAGTAAATAATAAGGAAATATCCGAAAATCATACCACCAAGGTGGGCAAAGTGTGCCACATTGCCTCCTGTGTTTGAGATACCCAAAGCAAGTTCAATTGCACCAAAAATAAGGACGAACCATTTTGCCTTAAGAGCAACCGGAGGGAAAATGAGCTGAAGCACATTATTGGGGAATAGCATTCCGTAGGCAAGCAACACTCCGTAAACAGCACCAGAGGCACCAACAGTCGGGGTAGACATTAGTACCTGAAGGCTTTGGGCTGCCTCCATGTTTCCTGCCTGTGCAGCAGACATAAGAGAAGAGGCATCTATGTACATAACAAGAGAATGCAATGCTGCAGCACCTAGTCCGGTGACCATATAGTATAGGAAAAACTTCTTGCTGCCCCATACATGTTCAAGAGCAACACCGAATATCACCAAAGAGTACATGTTAAAGAAAAGATGGACAAAACCTCCATGCATGAACATGTGGGTTACAAGCTGATAAGGTTTGAACAATGGTGATTCAAAGTAAAAAAGAGAAAACTTTTCATACATGAATTCCCCTGTTAGATATGTAATTAAAAGCATCAGTGAATTAATTATCAGCAGGTTTTTAATTACAGGGGGCATGCTGGTGAAAAATCCGGAGCCTCGGTTATCGTACATCATGGTTTTGTTATTTCAGTTTTAAAGGTAATCTAGTTAAAGCGTTTCTCAAGTTCCTCAAGTGTAATCATTGCAGTGCATGGTTTTCCGCCCGGTGTGACGGCTGGTTCGCTGCATGCAAAAAGAGAGTCTATAAGATTTTGAGCTTCAAGGTTATTAAGCGTCTCTTGTCTTCCCGATATTGCTGCATGGGCAAGTGATGCAGCAAATCTCTCCCTTGATGCTTCACCAAAATCCCTGCCAAGCTCTGTAAGGTCAAATACAAGCTTGTCTATTAGCTCGTTAATGACTTCCGGCTCGTCTGACACCCCGTCAGGAATTCCAGAAATCTCAACACAGTTCTTTCTGTTGTTATCTGCACAGGCACGTATGTCGAAGCCTAAATTACCTAAAATGCCAATGTTTTCAATAATTACAGAATAGGAATAGTCATCGAGTTCAATAGTTTTTGGGAAGAGGGTGTGATTTGTAATTTCTGAGTGAGACAACAGTGTGCCAAGGTATTTTTCGTATAAAATCCTCTCAGTTGCCCGTCTTATATTTATTACTATCAGGCCTGACTTTATTGTTGTTATTATATATTTTCCTGCTACCTGCAAAACAGGCTTCTGAGGAATTGCAGGGTCCATAATCAGCGGTGAGTATTGTTCGCGCCCGTACGATGCGTTATCGCGAGGAAAATCTCTATCTGTAAACTCTTCGTTAAATGGGTTGAAAAGAGGATCGTAATCAATTTTTGGAGAGGGTACATAATAACTGGTGTTCACCTTGGGTATCTCAGGGGCACCCTCCTGGTCGAAGTCTATGCTTGGCATAAATGAGTTCTTCCCAAGTGATTCCCTGACAACTGAACGTAAAATGTCAAAAATTGCAAATTCGTCCTCGAATTTTATCTCTGTCTTTGAAGGGTGAATATTTACGTCAATCTTCTCTGTGTCGGCCTCAAAGAAAATGAAGAAAGAGGGGAGGGTGCCCTCCTGGATGAGGTTTTCATAGGCCTTGAGAACTGCCTTCTGAAAGTATGAGCTTCTGAAGTATCTGTTGTTGACAAAAAAATACTGATTTCCGGGTGTCTTTCTTGCATCTTCCGGCTTGCCTACATAGCCGCGTATTTTTATAAGAGATGTATCTACGTGCAAATCTACAAGCTCCCTGCCCAGTTCCCGTCCGGCAACATCCTGTATCCGGCGTCTCTGATTGGAAGGCGGCAGGTTGAAAATTTCGCTGCCGTTGTGGGTTAGCTTGAATGAAATATCGGGACGTGTTATTGCCACTCTTGTGAATTCTGATACTATCTGGCGATATTCTGTTGAGTCCGATTTAAGGAATTTTCTTCTGGCAGGTACGTTGTAAAATATGTTCCTGACAATAAAGTTACTGCCCTTAGGTGTTGATACTTCAGATTCGTAAATAAGCTTCGACTCGGCAAACCTCACTTCGTAACCCATCTGGTCACTCTCTCTGCGAGTCTTTAAAGAGACTTCAGAAACCGCAGCCACAGAAGCAAGAGCCTCTCCGCGGAAACCGAATGTGCTGAGATGATCAAGGTCTTCTATCTCTGTTAATTTGGAAGTTGCATGTCTGAGAAAGGCAGTTTTCGCATCCTGAGGCGACATCCCTTCGCCATCGTCGATTATTTGTATGAGTGTCCTGCCCGAATCCTTTACAACAACCTGTATTTGTGTTGCAGAGGCATCCACGGCATTTTCCATAAGCTCTTTAACAACCGAAGCCGGTCTCTGGACCACTTCACCTGCAGCGATGAGATTGGAAATATGACTGGGAAGGACTTTTAGCATTAACTAAGTGAGTCAAAAAACAGTCCGAAGGACTTGGCTACATAATAGGCAACAAAGAGTAATACAATTAAGGAGACCAGGATAATAATCCTGTTCAGCAAAACGGAACCGGTTCCGCGGCGGTTATGATAAACCGCTCTTCTTAGATTACCCCTTAAAAGTCTGCCGGGTACATATCCCTGCTCCTTGCCCTTCTCTTCTTCGTGCTGTCGGGCATATCTCTCATCCATAGCCTCTTTTTTCTCGTCGTAATAAAGCGGCTGATAGTTAAAGACCCTGTGTTTGGGTGTTTTGAAAAAACTTAAATTAAAGGCCATATCAATCAAGCATTCCTTTATGGAATTCCTTTGTACAAAGATAACAATTTATGTAGGAATTTTGTTATAACTTTACTTGTCAATAAAAAAACTGATATGGATTTAAGGATAGGAAACGGCTACGATGTTCATGCTCTGGCAGAGGGCCGCCCATTATGGGTTTGTGGCATACAAATCAATCATTCAAAAGGTTGCGTGGCCCATTCAGATGGGGACACTCCCATACACGCTCTGTGTGACGCGCTTCTGGGAGCACTGGCTCTGGGTGACATAGGAACCCATTTTCCTGATACTTCAAAAGCCTTCAAAGGTATAGATAGCAAGATATTACTGACTAGGGTCTACTCAATGATAAAAGAGTATGGCTTTTCTCTTATAAATGCCGATATCACTGTCGCACTGCAATCACCAAAAATTGCTCGGTACATACCGGAAATGCGTACAATGCTTGCAGTGTTGCTGGGCGTGGCAATGGATCAGATTTCGATCAAGGCAACCACAACGGAGAAACTTGGCTTTGTCGGCCGGGAAGAGGGCATTGCCGCATATGTTACAGTGCTGCTTGGGCGTCAGTAGGTAAGGAGGTCAAAAAAACTCATCTGAAGCGTGCAAAAAACTTCAAGGGAGTTTTTCTGCTGATAAGTCTGTAATGTGGTCTGTACTTGTCAGCATATTCACTGCTGTGGTGTACTACATATTTTCCTTGTGACAACAGAGTTTCCAATGCCTTTGAGTCTTCTTTAATATATGGAATATCAGGAAACAACTGCTTTATAATAGACTCAATTTCTCGCCACTCCCGCTGCCAGTCATCGACAGAAGGGGCTTTGGCAAGAGAGGCGCTTTTGATGAAGGCATCAAAAAACAGGTCATAACTAATTATGTTGTCCTTAATGACAGCCAGATCTACCCTCACATAATTGCCCTCCCAACCCGTTACCTCAACATATTCATGCTGCGACTTACCATTCACCTCGGCCAGTTCACGACGGAGATATGCACCGGCAGAGGCAGTATCGGCAATAATATGACCCGGCCCGAACTTGTCCTGAAAGAAGTTCTTATACAGATCTATAAGCCTCGACTCCGGATAGTTTTTCATCTGCCACCTTACACTCTCCGCGACCCGCTCACGAAAATCGGCCCGTTGAAAGAGAGTATCAGTATTTGCTGAGTCAGCAGTATCAGTTACTATACCGGCCCCGGAAAACAGAGTGACCAGAACCATCGCAATAACCACGTATCGGCTTATATATAATATCTTATGCTTAATCATAATGTAAAACACACTACTCAAAGTTAAATAAAAGCGCCAAAGAACTTGCCACTTTCCAAAAATGTATTACTTTTGCACCTCAATTCGCGGCGCGATAGCTCAGCTGGTTAGAGCGCATGATTCATAATCATGAGGTCCCCAGTTCAATCCTGGGTCGCGCTACAAGAATGAAGAACCCCCCTTGCCAAAAGCAAGGGGGGTTTGTTATTTTGCTCCGGCCCGAGCTTGCTTGGGGGCGGAAGCAAAATAACAAACCATCAAGGCAAAGCCTTGTGGGTTCTTCATACTTGGGCTGTTTTCCGCGACCTTTTCAGGATCACGGCGCGCAGCGACGTAATCCTGGG
>CAZREC010000067.1:0-13282 GCA_964599025.1 uncultured Muribaculaceae bacterium
TTCTGGCCTGTAATAATGACCAGACCGTCCGGAACATCTATCTCCAGACCCTCAATACGAGCATAGTTGGATACACTTAGCGATTTGAGCATAAAAGAAGTTTTTCAACCAGATCTGTAATGTCTTGTGCAACCTCATTCTTATCTTTAAGGGGATACTTGTTAACATCCCCGTTTTTGTATATTACTGACACCTTGTTGGTGTCTGAGCCGAATCCTGCTCCCTTGTCGTTTAGTGAGTTAAGGACAATGGCATCAAGGTTTTTTCTCTCCAGCTTTTTACGGGCATTGGAGAGTTCGTTGCTTGTCTCAAGGGCAAACCCTATAAGTATCGTCCCCTCTTTTTTTATTTCACCTAGGGAGGCTGCAATGTCCTTTGTGGGAGTGAGTTCCAGATTGTAGTTCTCCTTCTCTCGTTTTATCTTTTCGTCTGCCGCCTTTACCGGTGTGAAGTCTGCAACGGCTGCGCAAAGTATTGCTGCATCTACACCGTTGTTAAAGCGTGAAAGAGTCTCTTTGTACATCTCTCCTGCTGTAACCACATCTGTCCGGGTTATGTTTTTATCTTCAATTTTGAGCGATGTCGGGCCCGAAACAAGATAGACCTCTGCTCCTCTGGAAGCACACTCCTCTGCAATTGCATATCCCATCTTTCCGCTGGAGTGGTTGGATATGAACCTTACCGGATCTATCGCCTCCTGTGTGGGTCCTGCTGTTATGAGTATCTTTTTGCCGGAAAGGCTCTTATTGGTTAAAAAAAAATCGTCGATGATTTTTGCTATCACCTCAGGCTCCTCCATTCTTCCCTTGCCATCGAGACCACTTGCCAGTTCTCCGGAGGCAGGTTCTATCACCTTTACCCCGCGCTTTGCAAGTATATCGATGCTGTTCTGTGTTGCTGCATGCAGAAACATATCCACATCCATTGCCGGTGCAACCATTACGGGGCATCGGGCCGACAGGTATGTGGTGAGAAGCAGGTTGTCTGCTATGCCTGTTGCCATTTTGGACAATGTGTTTGCCGACGCAGGGGCAATTATATAGAGGTCGGCCCACATTCCCAGTGATATGTGACTGTTCCAGTCGCCGTTCTCAGGATTGTAGAACTCGACCAGAATGGGATTTTTTGAAAGGGTTGCCATAGTGAGGGGGGAGATGAACTGCTTGGCCATCTCTGTCATGATTACCTTTACCTCTGCTCCTTGTCTGACCAACGATCTTACAAGAACAGCAGATTTGTAAGCAGCTATGCTGCCGGTGACCCCGAGCAATATGTGCTTGCCCTTTAGCATCTATCCCTCTATCTTTCTGTAGTATATCTGGCCCTCTTCAAACTCGCTGATTGCCATAAGGGATGGTTTTGGAAGCTTCTCATAGTAACGTGATATTTCTATCTGCTCCCTGTTCTCGAATGTCTCCTCCAGTGTGTCGGCATAGTTAGAGAACTCGTCAAGCTTCTGACTGAGCTCCTGCTTAACCTCTGCAGATATCTGGTTTGCTCTCTTGGCAATAATGATTACCGACTCGTAAATGTTGCCTGTGGGAGCAGCTAACTTAGAAAGGTCCCTTGTAATGGTATTGTTGGGAACCTGTTTTTTAATTTCCATATCTATTTTTTAGTTGTATATTCTTGTGCTTTGGCAAACCAACCGTCTACCTCTTTCTTATATTTCGACTCAGGATATTCGCTTACAAAATTGTAGTATTCATCTATCATTGCCATGAATCTAACCTTTTGCTTGTCCGGTACACTATTGATTGCATAGTTGTAATTTGCTGCAACTATATAGTACATTATCTCCTCTCTGTACTGGTTGTCGGCATTCTCCTTGAGTACGTTCTTGAGAGCATAGGCAGCAGAGCGGTAGTCCTCTATTGTGTAATAAAGTTTTGCTGCCTCAAAGCTCTTTTTGTCGAGCCTCTCCTGAAGGTCAACGAGCATATCGCGGCAACGCTTGATATTCTTTGAGTTAGGATGCTCATACAGGTACTCGTTTATTGCTGACATTGTCTTGTAGGTTGGCATCTGGTCAAGCTCATACCGGTAGGTTCCCTGGTAAAGACACTCTATACGCAGGAACTTTGCCTCTTCTGTGAACGGGCTCCTTGGGTAAACCTGTGCGAATGTTTCGAAATTTGCCTCTGCTGTGGTAACGTCACCGAATTTATAGTTGCTTAGTCCCAGGTAGAACTGAACGGTATCGTCCTTTTCTGTATTCTTTAATGGTAAAAGCAGCTGATCGAAAAGTGTTGCTGCTTTAAGGTACTTTTTGGCATTGTAGTAGTTCATTGCACCATTGTACTTAAGCTCAACATCTGCTGTGTTTAAGAGTGCATCATACTGTGATTTGCAGGAAGTTGCAAGAAATCCTGCCAAAACGATAATAATAATTTTACCTGGTTTCATTGGCTTTTATTTATTTTCCGATAAGAATCTTTCTGCGTCAATCGCAGCCATACATCCGGAACCTGCTGCAGTGACTGCCTGGCGATAGTGCGGGTCCTGAACATCGCCTGCTGCAAACACTCCCGGTACCTTTGTCTTGCTGCTTTTACCCTCGGTTATAATGTAGCCCTCTTCATTTACGTCTATCCATTTGCTGAATAGTTCGGAATTCGGATGGTGCCCGATTGCCACAAAATATCCGTGGATGTCAATTTTTTTCTCCGTACCGTTTTTGTGAACAAGAATCGCACCATTAACGCCACCCATTGGTGTTCCTGTGATCTCTTTTGTATTATATTGCCATAGAATCTCTATGTTTGGAGTGGCTTTTACCCTGTCCTGCATTGCTTTAGAGGCTCTTAACACATCTCTTCTCACAATCAGGTAAACTTTGTTGCAAAGACCGGCAAGATAGCTTGCCTCTTCGCACGCTGTGTCCCCTCCGCCTACTACTGCTACATCTTTTCCTTTGTAGAAAAATCCGTCGCATGTTGCACAGGCAGAGACTCCTTGTCCCTTATACTTCTCTTCTGACTCAAGTCCCAGGTATTTTGCAGTTGCTCCTGTTGCTATGATTATTGTTTCGGCAAGTATCTCCTTCTCTTCGTCAACCACAATCCTGAATGGCCTTTCGGAAAGATCGGCACTTGTTACAAGTCCAAATCTTACGTCGGTTCCGAATCTCAAAGACTGTTCCTTCAACTCGTTCATCATCTCCTGCCCGTCAATTCCCTTGGGATAACCGGGGAAATTGTCAATTTCTGTTGTTGTGGTAAGCTGACCACCGGGCTGGATTCCCTCATACAATACCGGCTGAAGATTGGCACGTGATGCATAGATTGCGGCTGTGTAGCCTGCGGGACCGCTGCCAATAATCAGACATTTTACTTTTTCTGCACTCATATAAATTATTTGTTTTGACTTTCAACCCACAAAGGTAAGAATTTTTTTCTTAAGACCATCTCAAGACGAAATTCCCAGACCAGCAGAAACGCCATGAACCATCTGGAAAATAGTAGCCATAATACCATGCCTCCTATTGAGGAGAGCAATATTACATCTTCCAGGTTGCTGTGCGATACAGATATGTGGTGGTTTAAAAGGTCTATGTCCTTTTTTGTAACCTTGCCGTTCTCATATTCATCTATCATTACAGCCGCTCCATATGCGAGTCCGAGTATATTTGCCACAATCCAGAGGAAAGATGTTTTTGCCGGCAGGCCGAAAACTGCCAGGATTGGCCTTAAAAACTTTGATATCCATCTGATTACCCCGAATTCCGAGAGCAATCGCTGCATTACTGAGAGTGTGAATATCAGTACAATCATCTTTATTACAACCGTTATTGTGGAGTTGAACCACTCTTTTGCCATATCCATTAATGGTACGTTAGCCAGACTTGGCTGGGTATAGAGCGATGCCACCTCTCCCGGCATAATAAGGTTGAGCACAAACCCCAGAATGAATGCCGACAGTGTCCTTATTACAACCATTCTTACGGCAGATGAGCCGGTCTTCTTCTGTACGGCGGTTTCGGTTATGATATTATGTGCACAAAGGACCATTACCGAAAGTATGGTAATGGCCCTTATGTCCAGATGTAATGTCACTATTACGGCTATTGCCGAATACACATTTACGAAATATCCTGTTACAAATGCAAGTGCAGCCTCACCGGGCAGACCTACAATGTTGAAAACAGGGCTTATCAACTCAGAGAACCAGGGTAAAATGTTAAGGTACCTAAGAAAAAGGATTCCTAATGAAATCAGTACCGTTACCTTAATCAGCCAAAGGCATGTCTTTAGGGTTTTTGGCAGTATTTCTTTTACCGAGTCTATTGCTCTCTGTTTTGCAGATCTTTCCATATTTTGAAATAATCTGCAAATATAGGTTAAATAAGACTCTTAATAATTATTTTTCTTAGGCTCAAAGTAGGCTTTAGGATGGTCGCATGCAGGGCAGTTTTCCAGTGCTTTCTTTCCTTTATGCACATAACCGCAGTTGCGGCACTGCCACTCAATCTCCTCTTCTCTTTCGAAGAACTTATCCTCAACAAGACGTGCAAGAAGGATTCTGTATCTTGCCTCGTGCTCGGCCTCTACCTTTGCAATCATCTTGAATGCTGTTGCTACTTTAGGAAAACCCTCCTCCATTGCTATTCTTGCAAATTCAGGATACAGGTCTGCCCACTCTTCGTGCTCTCCGTCAGCAGCAGCTGCCAGATTTTCCTTTGTTGTTGATATCATTCCTGCGGGATAGCTGGCTGTGATTTCTACCATGCCACCTTCCAGAAACTTGAAGAATCTTTTAGCGTGCTCCTTCTCCTGCTCCGCTGTCTCTGCAAAAACATCGGCTATTTTTTCATAACCCTCTTTTTTAGCCACACTTGTAAAATATGTGTATCTGTTCCTTGCCTGTGATTCACCGGCAAATGCCTTTAAAAGATTTTGTTCTGTTTTTGTTCCTTTAATACTTTTTTCCATAAAAAATTTCTTTAAATATTAATAATCGTCTTATGTCACAAATTTAGCTAAAATTATTGTGTGATTTGTACATTTGCATAAATACATTTTAAATATCATTCCATGCAAAACAATAGATTGGAACTCATCCGTTCCTATATGTCGGACAATCAGTTGTCGGCTTTTATAGTCCCTTCGAATGACACCCATTTCGGGGAGTATATACAGGATCATTATAAGTGCCTTGAGTGGCTCTCGGGCTTTAACGGCTCTGCCGGAACTGTAGTTGTTACATTGGATGATGCTGCTCTCTGGACAGATTCCAGATACTTTGTGCAGGCAGAGAAACAGCTGTCGGGGTCGGGTATTGAGCTTAAAAAGATGAAGATGTCTGGTACGGAATCTGTGGAGAGGTGGCTCACGGACAGATTACCTGCAAATTCTAAGGTGGGTATAGATGCCGGACTGTTTTCGGTTGCGGAGTATCACTCGCTTAAGGAGCAACTGCTTCCGCTGGAGCTGACAATGTGCGACGACCCTTTTGCTCAGATTTGGAGTGACCGTCCCGCTACCTGTTCAAATGAGATAAAATATTACGACACAAAATACAGTGGCGAACCGACCTCTTCTAAGCACAGAAGGGTCATTGATACAATAGATTATAAGGGCAACTTTATATACATGGTCTCTTCCTGTGACGATATTGCCTGGTTGTGTAACATAAGGGGAAGCGACGTTGAATTCAATACTCTGGCAATGTCTTATGCTGCTGTTACAAAGGATGCCGTAATTCTTTTTGTAAACAGGAACGCAGTTTCCGAGGAGCTGGAGCGGCTTTTGAATTCGCAGGGGGTGGAGATTCAGGATTATGACCAGTTTGCAAGTTTCATGTCGGCCTATCCTAAAGATTATGTTCGTATAGCGTCAAGAGATAAGTTGTCTGTCAAGCACTATGCGGCTTCCGTAAAAAACGGGGCAAGCTTTGTCTCTGACAAACTCAGGGGCGGGGTTATTGCTAACCTAAAGGCAAGGAAAAACGATACAGAAATTGAGGGATTCAGGAAGGCGATGCTGCTCGACTCTGTTGCCTGGATAAAGTTATGGATCTATCTGGAAGATGCATTAAAAGATAAGAACACGACCCTTACTGAGTGGGACGTGGCATGTAAAATAAAATCATTCAGGGAGTTGTCGGACCATTACAGAGGCGAGAGCTTCTGCCCGATAGTGGCTTTCGGCAAGAACGGTGCACTTCCGCACTATGAACCCTCTTCTAATGAGCACGATGTAATTGGTAAAGAGGGTATTCTGCTTATTGATACCGGCGGTCAGTATATTTTCGGTACAACTGATACCACAAGAACATTTGCGCTGGGCGAACCTACACAGGAGCAAAAAATGGACTACACTCTTGTTCTGAAGGGGATGATAAATCTGAGTATGGCTAAGTTTCCTAAGGGTACAAGAGGGGCTTCGCTTGATGTTCTGGCCAGGGGACCAATCTGTTCTGCAGCAAAGATTTATCTTCACGGGACAGGTCATGGAATTGGCCACTACCTTTGTGTTCACGAGGGTCCGCAAAGCATACGCATGGAGGAGAATCCTGTTGTTCTTGAGACTGGAATGGTTATTTCTAACGAACCTGCCGTTTATGAGGCCGGGAGTTACGGAATAAGGATAGAGAATACTATTCTGTGTACTGAATGGACAGAGAGCAAGTATGGGGTGTTTTATCAGTTTGAAACATTGAACTATATACCGGTTGATAAACGGCCGATTATTAAGGAGGTGCTTGGAAAAGAGGCAACTGACTGGCTGAACAGTTATCATGCTGCCGTTTATAAAAAAATCTCTCCTTTACTTGACGAAAAGGAGAGAGTGTGGCTAGCGGATAAGACGGCTGATATTTATTGAGTAGTCGGGGTTATAGATGATCAGCCTTGAGGCAGTGTTTATAAACCCGTTGTTGCTTCCTTCCCTTTCGAATATCATGTCTGTCTGTAGAAGGTTCCTCTGGTACCTCTCTATTTTTCTTGAGAAATTTGTTCCCAAAGTATTGAGCGCTCCCATGAAATAGTATGCAATATCGTATGCCTGAAAAGAGTAGGGGGTGGGTTCCGATCCGTAAAGTGCCCTGTATCTTGCAAGGAACTTCTTTACGTTCTCATCTGAATAGTCTACGTAATATTGCAGCGATATGTGGAGGTTCATTGAATGGAAGTAGTTTATATCTACGCTTTCGAAACTTCTCCATCTGTTTGTTCCGTACAGTGTAATCTGATAATTGCTTCTTGTGTTAAGAAGGTTAAGGTTCCTAAGAACGTCTGAGACAAAACCTTCTGAGTTAGATACAACTATTACATCGTTCATGCGCTCCTTAGATAGTTTTTCGGCCATCTGAGGGCCGATGGATCTGCCCGACAATAAGTTGTATGACAATGAATTATATTGTATATGTTTATTGTTGAGTATCTCTTTCGTCATATCCACAAGCTCCTTGTCGGCATTTGACGATTCAAAGATGAGGGTTATATGATTTCTTGGGGTTAGATTTCTCAGAAGAGCTAGTTGCTGGCTGTAGGGGCTGGAACTTGCCTGAAAAAAACCGGGATTGTTCTTTGCCAGAGATTCTGTTTTTGGGTCCATCGGCGATACAAGTGGTATGTTCCTCTCTGATGCATAGCTGAGAATTGGTGCCACATCGTTCATGAATACAGGGCCTATGATCAGGTCGCTGCCATCTAGTCGGCCGGACTGAGCAAGCAAGCTGCCGCTCTGAAAGTCAGACAGGTCAAAAACCTTAATGTTTGCATTCATCCCTTCTGTTTTTAGCTCTTGTGCCGCCAACAGGAATCCCTGATAGAAATCGAGATAGTTGTTGCTGCCATCCTGAGGTAACTCAGTATTATTGCTTCCGATAGGCAGGATAAGTGAAACATTGTATGTCTGCTTTCTTTCCGGCATGGCTTGCACAACATTTCCGGCCTCTGTTTCAGTCTTTGATATTACTTCACTCCCTTGTTCTGTAGCTGTTTTTTTAACAGGGTCAACAATAATATTCTCATCCTCTGCGACAGCATCGGCCCTTACAGGAATCAATAACTCCTGTCTTGTGCTTACTACTCTGTCTGTAAGGGAATTGGTCTTTATGATATCTTCTACGGAAATATTGTACTTTTTGGCAATGGACTCGATGTTCTCATACCATCTTACAATGTGCTTTCTTGTGGCAGATTTAGCAGCCTCTTCCCGGACCCTTGGTTCACTTGTCCTTATATAAATAGTCTCCCCCTCCTTAAGTCCGCTTTTCAATACCGGATTGTCGTTGATTATTGTTATGGCACTTATCTCATAAGCCTTGCTTATTGAGAATAGTGTCTGGTTCTTCTCTGCCTTATGAACATAGAACTCCACTCCATCGCGTACAGTCTTCTCTTTGGAGACAACAACCGCTGCGGGAGTAAACTGACCAAACAGATCAGTGGTGCAAAAAAGGGAGATTGAAAGAATTATTGTAACAAGATATTTCATAATCTTGCGAGCATGTTTTTGATGTTTGTCTCTATTCTCTCATAAATATCCTGATTATACTCTGCACGTTCAAATGTATTGCCTGTAATGTGCTCATATAACTCAATATATCTGTCTGAAATTGATTTTACTATATCGTCTGTCATCTCAGGCACGGTCTGTCCGGTCTGTCCGGAAAAATTGTTTTCCATCAGCCACTCTCTTACGAACTCTTTTGAGAGTTGTTTTTGTGGCAGACCTTTAGCAAACAGTTCGTCGTAGCTGCTGCTGTAAAAATATCTTGATGAGTCAGGAGTGTGAATCTCGTCGATTAGATAAATCTTGTCGCCCTTCTTGCCAAATTCATACTTAGTGTCAACCAGTATCAACCCACGTTCTGCAGCAATTTCTGACCCTCTGCGGAAAAGTGGAAGTGCATACTCCTCCAGTTTCAGATAGTCTGCCTCGTTTACAAGTCCGCTTGAAAGTATCTCCTCTCTTGAGATATCCTGATCGTGTGTGCCTATCTCTGCTTTTGTTGTGGGGGTCAGTATAGGGGTTGCAAATCTCTGGTGTTCCTTCATTCCATCGGGTATTGCCACTCCGCAGATTTCACGGGCACCTGCCTTATACGCTCTCCATGAACTTCCTGTAAGATATGCCCTTACAATCATCTCTACCGGAAAGCCCGTGCATTTGTGACCGACTGTTACCATAGGGTCCGGTGAAGCTATCTTCCAGTTTGGTACTATATCGGCAGTACTGTCCAGAAACTTTGAGGCAATCTGATTAAGTACCTGCCCCTTATATGGAATGCCTTTTGGTAAGACAACGTCAAATGCAGATATTCTGTCTGTGGCCACCATTACAAGATAGTCGTCGCCGATGCTGTACACGTCTCTGACTTTACCTACATATTTGCCGCTCTGTTTTGGAAAATCGAATTCTGTCCTGGTAATTGCATTCATTGTTATAAAAAAGTATTTATAGGGTTTTGTAAAAATCTAACAGTTTATTGGAAAAGCCGCTCCAGGAGAGCTTATCCTTCTCTTTAATAATATTTTGTACTAGACTCTCTCTGAGTCCTTTGCCAAAGTAGTCCTCTATTGCATTTTTGATTGCCAACGGCTCTACTGCATCAACAACTATGCCAGTCCCGGGAGCCTCAATTGCCTCTTTTAACCCTCCGACATTGGTTGTAATCATTGGAAGATCAAAGTGATAAGAGATAGCACTTATTCCACTCTGGGTTGCTGACCTATATGGCAGCACACACACATCGCCGGCTGAAAAGAACAGTGGAACTTCACTGTCGCTTATGTATCGGGTGAAAAGTTTGATTCTCTCGCTGTTGGGTGATTTGTCTATCTGTTCCTGATAGCTGTCGAAGCTTCCGTACGGCTCCCCTGCAATTATAAGCTGATAGGTGTCGTCCAGCTGCGAAAATGCATCTATCAGAATATCGAGCCCCTTGTAATCTCTTATTAGCCCGAAGAAAAGAATGTTTTTCTTTCCTTTTTCCAGCCCCAGCTCTATAATAGCTGTTTCTCTGCCGGCCTTGTCGCCAAAGTGGTTGTAAAGAGGATGGGGTGTACTAATGAACCTTGCGTCCGGTCTGTATGATAGAAGATCCTTTCCAACAGAATCTGAAAGTACTACAAAGCCATCGTTGGAATTGAGGTAATATTTGGTAAAGGGGGCATCAAAAAACCTCTGTTCGTGAGGAATGACATTGTCCAGTATGGATATTACCTTTGTCTTTTTAAGCTGGTTCCTGCCTACATAGCCCTGAGAGGGAGCGAAGTACGACATCCAGTAACGCATCAGCAGGAGATCGGGCTCCCATTGGCGTATTGCTCTGGCTGTATTTATGTAGCTTATGGGGTTGATTGTGTCCAGAAGAGATGTGCTTTCTACCTTTATCGCCGGATCATCCTTCCCGACAAATTGTGTTTTGCCGGGAAACAGGAGACCTGGATACTGTCGCTTGAAGTTGAAAGCCTTTACCTCGTGGGATTTACTAAGTTCTTGAAAAATATTGGCATTGAACTGGGCTATACCACCTCTGTATGGGTAAAAGCAGGATAATATTGCAATTCTCACCCAATACTTGTTATTTTTTTCCTTTGGTTGCCACGTACTCTTCGTTAAGTCCGCTAACAACTGAATTGGTAATGTTTAATGTAGAGTCACCCTTAAGGATTGTGTTGGTTGCACCGGAAGTGTTCAGGATCAAAGAGTATTTTTTGTCTTCGTTGTATTTGACAAGATATTTGTCAAGTGCATCCATTACTCTTCTGAAGAGTACTTGCTGCTCTTCCTGCATCTCCATCTGTTTTTGCTGACTAAGGCTCTGAAGTTCCTGTTCGCGGACTCCGAGCTGTTGTTGCTGGGCCTCTGCCTGGGCACGTGTAATGAGACCTTTCTGAACTTTTTCCTGGAAATCTTTTACATCGCGTTCGAATGCTCTGCTTTTTTTGGTCAGATCGTCCTGAATTATCTGCGCCTTAGCTTCCAGTTCAGACTTAAGGTCGTTGAACATGTCAAACTTATTTACCAGAGAATCAATCTGAATGTAAACAATACTGCCCGGTGCAGTTACTGCTTCTCCGGATTCGGAATTAGAGGCCGATGAGCCGGACTTGGAAGTGAAATGTAAAATAAACAGTACAACTACTGCTACCGATAGAACCACGTTGGTTATTAAAGAGGCGTTTTTCATTTGAATTTGATATTAATGCGACAAATATAATTAATAATTTTTTAACTGTCTAATATAAGACTGTATAGTATTCTCCAATCCAAGATATAATGCATCACATATTAGTGCATGGCCGATTGAAACCTCAAGCAGGTTGGGAATATGTCTGAAAAAGTAGTTAAGGTTCTCAAGATTAAGGTCATGGCCTGCATTCACTCCAAGTCCGACCTTTTCTGCCTGGGCTGCTGCCAGAATAAATGGTTCTATCGCTGCCTCCTTGTTCTCATTGAAAAGTGTCGCATAGGACTCCGTATACAGCTCGACCCTGTCGCAACCGGTGTCGGCAGCGTGTTTTATCATCTCTTCCACAGGATCTGTGAAAATAGATGTCCTTATACCCTCCTCTCTGAAAAGTCTGCAGGTCTTTGTTAGAAAATTCTTGTGGGTTTTTGTGTCCCATCCGCAGTTTGATGTAATTACGTCGTGTGAGTCCGGAACCAGGGTCACCTGTGCGGGGTGCAGCTCAAGAACCAGTTTGATGAACGATTCTATAGGGTTGCCCTCTATGTTGAACTCTGTTGTAAGGATTGGTTTTAAATTCCTCGCATCGCTATATCTGATGTGCCTTTCGTCAGGTCTTGGATGTATGGTTATACCTTGTGCCCCGAATCTTTCACAATCCATCGCAGCCTGAAGGACGTCGGGCAGGTTTCCTCCGCGGGCATTTCTGAGCGTGGCGAATTTGTTAATATTTACGCTTAATTTTGTCATAGTGGCTGCAAATTTATGTATTTTTGACAATTATTATACCAAAATCATGAAGATCGCAATATTTGCAAGAGAGATTGATGCTGCCTGGAGAGACAGGTTATGTTATATTTTCAAGGCACTGGAAGGAAAAGGCATAGTGCTTTGCTATTACAAGACTTTTTATGAGAAGGTAAAGGATGAGTACCATCTCAAGGTACCTCACGGAGATACTTTCTCTAACCATAGTGAATTACCTGAAGATACAGATATATTTTTATGCTTTGGCGGTGATGGTACATTTCTGGAATCTCTCACCTTTATAAGGGACAGGGCAATTCCGGTGGCGGGTGTGAACTTCGGCCGGTTGGGATTTCTTACCAGCACAAATATGGAGCCTAGTTTTTCGTGGGTGGATGATCTTGTTGCAGGCAATTTTAAAATTGAAAAAAGAACAATTTTGAAAATTGAGTCTTCTGTGCTCCCTGCCGATTTTTATCCCTATGCAATAAATGAGATGTCGGTTCAGAGAAAGGGGCCATCTATGCTTTCGGTTAATGTAAAGATAAACAACCACGAACTGCCTGCTTACTGGGGCGACGGACTTTTGATTGCCAGCCCTACGGGTTCCACTGCATACTCACTGAGTGCGGGAGGTCCCATAGTTATGCCGGCATCAAAAATACTTATTATTGCCCCTATTGCTCCGCATAACCTGAATGTGAGACCAATGGTGGTTCCGGAAGATTCCATAATTGACATCACTGTATGGTCGAGGCTGGCCGAGGTTACACTGAGCATGGATAACAGATCATTGACAATATCTTCAGGGGACTCATTCAGGATATCGAAGGCAGAATACAATCTCAACTACATATCGTTTCCTTCCAGCAGCTTTATTGGTGCCCTCAAGGATAAGCTGCGATGGGGTGAAGACAGAAGGAACAACTAAAACATTATGGTCAGATGAACAAGATACCTAGACACGTCACAATAATAATGGACGGAAACGGAAGATGGGCCAGAAAAAGGGGGCTTGACAGACTTTACGGACATAAGGAGGGGGTTGAATCTGTAAGAGCGGTCACAGAATTTGCAGCCGAAAAGGGAATAGGCTTCCTGAGTCTCTTTGCATTTTCTGAGGAAAACTGGAACAGACCGGATTACGAAATTATGGGGTTAATGGAGCTTATGATTGACGCGATTGCTGCAGAGACTCCAACGCTCATGAAGAATAATGTGAAATTCAAGGTTGTAGGTAATCTGTCAAAACTTTCAGATACCTTAAAAAATAAAATTGCACAGACAGAAAAGATTTCTGAAAAAAATACCGGACTTAACCTGATAGTGTTTTTAAGCTACAGCGGCAAGTGGGACATTATTCAGGCAACAGGCAGGTATGCCGGCGAAGTTA
>CAZREC010000068.1:0-13181 GCA_964599025.1 uncultured Muribaculaceae bacterium
GGCCTGCCCTGGAGGATGTCTTGGAGGAGGAGGTCAGCCTATTCCTACAAATCCTGAAATCCGCGCTAAGCGAACTGCCGCAATTTATGCAGAAGACGAAGGCATGCCAATGAGGAAATCTCATCTTAATCCTGAAATCGCCAAGATTTACAAAGATTTTCTTATTGCTCCGCTCGGTGAGAAGTCGCATAAACTGCTCCACACGAAATACACCCCGCGCAAGAGATACTAACGGATCAAACGGAGCATAGTCTCTGCTTGTAGTGGTAAAAAAACAAGTAGCGTCCCCTTTCTCTGATATGCATTAGCAAACTCAAGGGGGGCGCCTTTGTTTTTTAGGAAACTAAGAACTCCCTTGAAGTTTTTCATAAATTGTTTACTCCCTGTTATATATAAAATATTTTCAATTGACATTAAATGGGAATAATTTTATATCTGGTAAGCAATGAGCTACATACAAAAAACTTCAAGGGAGTTCTTCAGTAGCAGTTTGCCCCCCTTTAGATACTCCACCTACTTTTCAATTTGATCCGGTAAATGCGTTTGCGTGCCCTTGCAGCCTATCGCGCTAATACATCCACCAAGAGAAAACTGTGCTTTAATCCGCGAGTCAGTTGAAGTTCGATCTGCTAAAGTTCTCCATGTGTTAAGCGTCATTTTTTACAATTGGCCAACTTTCTATCTATGAATTAATTGCTAACAACTTCTTGGAAGTACATCTAAGAAGTTGTTAGCAAAGAGCTATATATTAAGCATTTACATAAATTTCCTGGTACGAAAAGTGGTATTTTGCTATAAATGATTACATTAATCGATAGATTGACTGAAAATTTGCATCAAAGTGTAAAAATCAAAAAATTACTTGCTAAAATCTTCGGTGAAGCACACATTTGATGCATATGTAAAATAAATATGACCTCAAATGTACTTTCGTGTTTGAAAATAATTTCATATATTTACAGGACAAAGTATTGCATTTGCGGTTTGAATGTGGGAGATAATATTTTGAGTTTTTCATTGAATTACTTATCAAAATTGAATTGACACTAAGCAGGATTTATAAACAAAATCTTGTATAACTACTAAATATCACCACATTAAAAAACGAGCCGATGAATGCAAATCTAGAAAATCGAGTCGATACGAGAATTATCGACGAGATAATTTCAAAACACAAGGGTGATCCGGGTGAGCTGCTGACCATTATGGAAGAGGTGCAGGAAGCTAACGAGTACAAGTACCTGGATGATGTAAGTATGGATTATCTCTCCTCAAAAACTAATGTTCCACTCTCCAGAATCTACAGTGTGGCAACATTTTACTCATTTTTCAATCTTAAACCGCAGGGCAAGCACACATTAATCGTATGCAGGGGAACTGCCTGTCATACAAAAGGATCCAAAATCTTGTTGGATGATCTTACAACACTACCGGGATGTAAGGAGGCTTTCGACCAGGGAGAGACCACATTTACAACTGACGACATGCTTATCACAATTAAAACCGTTGCTTGCTTCGGCCAGTGCGCACTTGCGCCGGTTGTTGCCGTCAATGGGGTGATATATAGCAATGTAACATCAGAACAAATTAAGAAATTATTAGAAAACTTACAGGAGGATAATAAAGATGAAAATATCAGACTTAGCTAAGCTCAATGAGCTTAAGGAAAATGCTGCAAAAAAGATTCTTCCTGACAAGCCATATATAGCAATTGGAATGGGTACCTGCGGTATTGGACGCGGTGCCGAGTTACTGTTCGACAGCTTTGAGCGGACAATAAATGAACGCAACCTCGATATAATACTAAAAAAGACAGGTTGTTTCGGATTCTGCTCAGAGGAGCCACTGGTAAATTTATATATACCCGGACACCCGCTTATTATAATGCATCAGGTTTCAGAAAATGACGTTATCCCAATTATCACAGGCGTCCTGAAAGGAATCATGCCATACAGAAATGTTTTATGCCGTATAGAGGAGTGGGATTTTATCACAGGTAAATTCGATTTTGGAAAAGGACTTACAGATTACCCTTTATGGAACGAAGTTCCGTTTTTCAAATGGCAGAAGAAGATAGTGCTGCGTAACTGCGGACTTATTGTTCCCGACGATATTGAAGAATATGTTGCAGTTGGTGGTTATTCTCCACTGTTCACTGCTCTTCACAATATGACACCTCAATCTGTCATAGATGAAGTGAAAGCCTCCAAACTCAGAGGACGTGGAGGTGCGGGCTTCCCTACCGGTTTTAAATGGGAACTGATGGCAAAGGTACAGGCCGATCAGAAATATATAATATGTAATGCAGACGAGGGTGACCCGGGTGCATTCATGAACAGGAACGAAATTGAAAGTGACCCTTTCATGCTTATTGAAGGTATGACAATTGGTGCATTCGCAATGGGCGCATCAAAAGGGGTCGTTTATATAAGAGCAGAATATCCTCTGGCGGTTCGCAGATTAAAGAGCGCGATTCTGCAGGCAAAAGAATACGGATTTCTGGGTGAAAACATCTTAAATTCAGGCTTTAGCTTTGATATTGATATAGTTGAAGGCGCAGGAGCATTTGTTTGCGGAGAAGAAACTGCACTCATACACAGTATAGAGGGTAAATCGGGACGTCCCACACCTCGCCCTCCTTATCCGGCAGAGAGAGGACTTTACGGAAAGCCGACTAACATCAATAATGTTGAGACCTGGTGCAATATTCCGGTTGTAATTTCGAAAGGCGGCAACTGGTTTACAGAAACAGGAACAGAAAAGAGCGCCGGGACAAAAGTGTTCTCACTGGTAGGAAAGGTTAAAAACACAGGACTTATAGAGTTACCGTTGGGATCCACACTTGAAACAATTGTATTCAAAATCGGAGAGGGAACAGGTTCTCAGAAACGTGTAAAAGCTGTTCAGACCGGAGGTCCTTCGGGTGGTTGTATTCCAGTTGAATATCTCGGCACCCCTGTAGATTATGAATCGCTTAATTCACTGGGTTCTATAATGGGCTCGGGAGGAATGGTTGTTATGGATCAGGACAACTGTATGGTGGACGTTGCCAGATATTTTACAGAATTCTCCAACGGAGAGTCCTGCGGTAAATGTACCCCTTGCAGAGAGGGTCTGGCCCAAACTCTTAAAATCATAAACAAGTTCACAGAAGGCAAGGCAACCGTGGCCGACATACACACACTGGAGGAACTGGGAAAAGTAATAAAAGCAACAGCATTGTGCGGTTTGGGCCAGACAGCCCCAAATCCGGTACTTACAACCCTGAGATACTTCAGAGATGAGTACGACCATCACATGATTGAGAAAAAATGTGAGCCTGGTATCTGTCAGGATCTTTTCAGTGCACTGTGCGAGAATAGCTGTCCGCTTCACATGAACATTCCTAGGTATCTGCAGCTTCTCAAAGAGGATAAGCTTGAAGACGCTTTTGAGTCTACACTAAGGGATAACCCTCTCCCATCATCAATTGGCCGTATATGTCACTTCCACTGCCAGATGAAATGTCGCAGGGAGAGTATAGATGCGCCTGTTTCTCAGGGAGATATTCACAGGTACATCTCAGATACAGTATACAAAGAAGGTAAGGCCCCAGCCGTTTACGAAAAAATCAAGAAAGGGAGACTTCCACAGACACATAAGAGAATTGCCATAATAGGTGCCGGTCCTGCAGGACTTACAGCTGCATACTATCTGGTAAGACTTGGACACGATGTTACTGTTTTTGAGTCGGAATCGGAAGCCGGTGGTATCCTCCGCTGGGGAATACCTAAATACAGGTTACCTCTGGAGACACTTGATTTTGAAATTCAATTTATAAAAGACCTGGGTGTTCATTTTGTATTTAACACAACAATAGGCAAGGATATCGCTTTCGCCGACCTGGAAAGAGATTACAATATCGTGATTGTAGGTATCGGGGCCCAGAGCGACATCGCCTTAAGTGTTGCAGGAAACAAACTGGACGGAGTACTTTCCGGAATGGACTTCCTCAAAGATGTTGCGAAGGGAAAACAATTGAATATAGGCAAACATGTTGTTGTGATTGGTGCAGGCAACGTAGCAATTGATGCTGCCCGCACTGCTCAGAGGTTTGGATCTGAGGTTACTGTCGTTTACAGACGTCTTAAGTCAGATATGCCTGCAAACAAAGACGAGATAAAAGGTGCAGAGATGGAGGGGGTCAATTTCCTTTTCCTCTGCAATCCAAAAGAGATTCTCGCCGACACAAGCGACAAGGTAAGGGGAATAGAGCTTATGAAGATGGCTTCGGGCGATATCGACCTCTCTAACCGTCGTAAACCTGTTCCAACCGGAGAATCATTCATACTGGCATGCGATACAGTAATTACAGCGGTGGGCGAAGAGGTTGATGCAGGGTTCCTGAAAGAGTTTGGAATAAAGACTACCAGTAACGGGAACATATCATCTGATCACTTCACATTCTCCACTTCGCATCCTAAAGTTTATGCAATCGGAGATGCTGTTACAGGACCGGCAACAGCCGCCGAGGCAATGGGAATTGCCAAGAAAGCTGCCGAAGTTATTGATTACAATCTGATGAATAAACGACGTTTCCATAAATTATTCCGGGGATTTGAATACAGCGACGAGGTCCCTCTCAAACCGGAAGGGGGTAACCGTCACTATACAATCAAACGTCCGCTTGAAGAGCGTATAGGCAACTTTAAAGAGATCAATCTTGGTTACTCTAAGGAACAGGCGTATGCCGAAGCATCAAGATGTCTTCGTTGTGATGTCCGTGTAATAGTAAATACAGAGGAGGAATAATTATGGAAAACAAAAAAATAAATATAACAGTTGACGGTAAAGCCTATCAGGTAAAGGAGGGCAATACCATACTAGAAACCTGCAAGAAGATAGGGATAAACATACCCTCTCTTTGCTATCTTAAAGATGTCTCTACAAACGCATCATGTGCAATCTGCGTTGTTGAGGTAAAAGGGGCAAGAACACTTGTAAGATCTTGCGTAAGTAAAGCTACTGACGGAATGGAGATACGTACCCACTCCCCTGCAATAAACCAGGCACGCATGACAAATCTTGAGCTTATCCTGGCAAACCACCCTAAGGATTGCCTTATCTGCGAAAGAAATGGCAATTGCGAACTTCAGGAGCTTACAGCCACACTAGGTATAAAGGAGACCCCATACGGAAAGACAAAACCTGTTGAGAAAAATGACACAACATCCTTGTCTCTCACCAGAATTCCCGAAAAATGCATTCTTTGCGGACGCTGCATTGCAGTATGCGCCGACGTGCAGACTGTTTATGCTATAGATTTTGCCGGCAGGGGTCTTAAAACAAAGGTATCCACATACCGCGACAAAGGGTTAGGCAATGTAGCCTGTACAAACTGCGGACAATGTGCGCTGGTATGTCCAACTGCAGCAATCGTAGAAAGGGACGAATCTAAAGAGGTTTTTGCAGACATTTATAATCCTGACAAAGTGGTTATTGTCCAGACAGCTCCTGCAATAAGGGTAGGTATTGGAGAGGCAATGGGAATGGAACAAGGCGCCCTGGTTACAGGAAAAATGGTTTCTGCTTTAAGGAAGCTTGGTTTTGACAAGGTTTTTGATACTCAGTTCACAGCCGACCTTACAATTATGGAGGAGGGTTTTGAGCTTATCAGCCGTATCAAGAACAACGGAACATTGCCAATGGTTACATCGTGTTCTCCGGGATGGATAAAATTCATAGAACACTTCTTCCCTAAGTCCCTGAGCCATTTGTCTACATGTAAGTCGCCGCAGCAGATGTTCGGAGCTGTGGCCAAGACATATTATGCAGAAAAGCTTAATATAGATCCTCGAAAAATTGTGGTTGTGTCAATAATGCCTTGTACAGCAAAAAAATATGAGTGCAAAAGGCCTGAAATGAACTCTGCCTTTGAATACTGGAAGGAGAAGCTGAATCTTGCAGAGAAAGACAACTTCTTTGATGTGGATTATGTTTTGACAACCCGTGAACTTGCAAGGATGTTCAAACAGACAGGTATAGACTTCAGACATATGCCTGAAGAAGATTTTGACCATCCTTTAGGAATATCTACCGGAGCAGGAGTCATATTTGCTGCTACTGGTGGTGTTATGGAGGCTGCTGTTAGAACTGCTTATGAGGTTATCACCGGCAAACCAATGGAAAAAATCGAATTGAATGTAGTAAGAGGTTTCGAGGGCATAAAAGAGGCCGAACTTGACCTTGACGGAACAAAAATCAAAGTAGCTGTTGCTCACACTTTAAAAAATGCAAGGGCGCTACTTGAACAGATTGAGGAGGGTAAATCTCCTTATGCATTCATCGAGGTGATGACTTGTCCAGGAGGCTGCCTTGGTGGCGGAGGACAGGCAATTCCTACTACCTGGGAGATCCGCCAGAAGCGATCAGACTCAATTTACAAGGAGGATAATCTGAAAGCTATCAGGAAATCTCACGAAAACCCTGCAATAAAGGCTCTCTACGATGAATTCCTTGTTGAACCGTTAGGGCACAAATCGCATGAACTGCTCCATACCAATTATGTAGAACGTGGGGTTTACTAGGTAACTGGTTATATCAGATATATAACCAATGTTTCATTACATCAATAAAAAGAGGCTGATTCTCATGAATCAGCCTCTTTAGTATTAAATATCGTATAGGTGTATAATTAGCGTGTTCCGCCTGCCCACCATACTTTTGCAGAGTAAACATATGTGCCGTCGCCATAAGCAGACTCTACGTTAGGGTTGTTTAGTGTATCATCAGATCCGTAAGGACAACGATAAGGGAACTTAGTTGAATTCAAAGGGTTCTTTAATACAATAAAATCCTGGTTCATTGCTTTAAGTCTTCTCACATCATTGTAACTCTCCTGAGATTCGCCTGATGCTCCAAAGAATGCAATGTATTTTTGCATCATCACCTCTTTAATTGGATTGGCAGTGAAGAGTGGTTTTACATTTGTCTCGAAGTATGTTTCAGCTTCAGTTGTTGTTATTGCAGCGGATGTTTCACCTAAACCACCATAACCAAGTATTGTAGGTGCATTCATTGCAGCTGTAACACTAACCTCTGTATTTTCTATACCTGCCACAACCGCGCTTTTTAAAGCAGCCTGAGCCTCAGGGATACGATTTAAGCGGCAAAGAGCTTCTGCTCTCAGGAACAATGCCTCATGATAACTCATAAACATTGTAGGTGCAATTTGTGAGAAAACAAAAACTGATGTATTGTAGTAATATTGTTTCTCGTCATTCAAGCCATTAGGTGCCATGAAGAATTCAGGGTCAGAAGCCCCTTCCATCTGCATCCAGTTTGGATCTACAAATACTCTTCTGATACGAGGGTCATTGCGTTCAATAAGCTTTTCCGACATACTCTTGCTTGCAGCAAGGCCATCACGGCTCCACTGAAAGTCAAACAACGGATTCAGGTTTGAAGCGTCATAGATGTTGAATGCTGCCTGATTAGAGGCCGATGTAAATGACTTGTCCAGATAGCTCAGGATGTTTGTCATATCGGTAGCAACATTTGTAGAGCGGAACAAAAGATGCATTGTATAACGGGCCTTCAGGCCCCAGGCCAGTTTAAGCCAGTTGGCCTTATTTCCACCATACAGCAAATCATAACTTCCCGGACCACCAGAGGCATGGGCATCTGTACCGGCCAGATCTACAATGGCTGCATCAAGATATTTCATGATGCCTGCATATATATCTTTCTGGGTGTCAATCTTAGGATTCATGTTTTTAGGAGTACCATCTGCATTTATCATTGCAGCCTCACTCCATGGAGCGTCACCGAACATATCGGCGATAATTCCAGAGTTGAGGGCGGCAAGAACTTCAGCGATACCTTTAGTAACAGAATTACCCTCCTGAGGACCACCAGTAGAACACTTGTCTATTATGATTCTGGCATTTCTAAGTGCCGAGTAAGCAGTACCCCATACATTATTGAATGTAGATGAAGCAGTAGGTTCTGTCTGACGATGTTCGGCCCTCCACATCTGATTGTGGGTACCTGCTTCATGTTCTACATAAACAGAAGTATAGGTGTTGATGTCACCACCTATGTTGTTAAAAGCAGTAGAGGTTATAACGTCTGCAAGGATAAACTTCGCCTGCACACTTTTGGTATGATTGATATCCTCATTGATTGAGTCCATTATATCTTCTGAGCATGATGTCACAGAGAAAGACAGGACTAGAGCAACAATCAATCCTTTAGTTATATCGGTTATTTTTTTCATATTCTTCATTATTTAAAATTTCAAGTTCAAACCAAGACCGTAGCTTGAAGTGCCTGGTAAAGAAAAACGCTCGAATGCACCACCCATGTTGTTGTTACCCTGAGTAGCTTCCGGATCAAGTCCTTTAAAGCTTGACCATAGAAGAATATTACGAGCGAATGCGTTAAGGTTTACAGTAATCCCCTTTCTTGAGTATACCGGGTAATTAAGAGCTATTTCACGAAGCTTGACAAATGAATTATCATATATCATAGATTCCGAAATACCGTTGTCTGCAGAGAAAAATGCCTGAGTATCGGACCCTGAAATTTTTATATCATTCGGAGCATAAATTGGTTTCCCTGAACCATCTGTCCCTGTAACCTTTACAGCCGGTCTGTAGAACATGAAATCTGCACTCTTGCGGAAATCGGCAGAACGCTGACTTCTTCCGTAGAAGTCCAAAAGGCCTGCTGTACCACTATACATCTGGCCACCTTGTTTCCAATCCAGAACTGCAGAGATACGTAATTTGTAAATCTCTAATGATGTATTGAATCCAAGAATAAAATCAGGTGATACTGTACCAATTACTTTCTCTTCGCCAGCCTGCGGGAAACCATCAGAATCAACAACAATCTGTCCTGCGTCGTTTCGTAAGTAGCTGACACCGTATAAAACAGGGAACTTGGCACCAATACCTGCTCTAACCTGAGGTTCAGTGAAACCGCCTAAGAAGATGCTGTTTACTCCCGGAGCCAGTGCGTCAACGAAGTTGTCAATTTTGGTAAAGTTAAAAGCAAAGTTCCATTTGATGTCTTTATTTTCAAATGCAGTTATACCTATAGTAATCTCATGAGAATTGGTATGAATTGAGCCGCCGTTTGTAACCAATGATCCGGAACCTGTTGATGAGGCCAATGGAACTTCGAATATCTGATCCTTTACATTCTGACGAGAGAATGTGTAATTAAGGTTGATAAGCCCGTTAAGGAATGTAAGGTCTGTTCCTATTTCGTACGATTGTGTATTCTGTGGTTTCAGCTTAGGGTCGTAAACCACATTGTTCAAGGTATAGGCACTTACTGTTCCAATCGGATAAATGATAGGGGTTCCTGATGAGAAGCCGCCACCATAAACAGGGGTTGTGTAGTAGGATGCATAGTAATTTCCTGCCATACCAACCTCAGCATAGGAAACTCTCAGTTTTCCATAACTGATTATATCTTTTTTCATGAATGGCATCTCTGTGAATATCCATCCCAAAGAGACAGATGGGTAGAAAAACGAACGATTGTTCCTTGGCATGGTTGAAACAACATCATTACGTCCTGTTGCATTCAGATATAACATATTCTTATATGCAAGTGAAAGACTGCCAAAAGTACCTACTGTACGGCTCCTTCTTTCTGTATCAGAAGCTTGAAAAACAGAAGCATTGTCTATATGGTTCCAGCCAGAGTAGTTGAAATCCTTTCCATAAGCATATGTATACTTATTTGTGTTTTCCACTATTTCATTACCTATCAATGCGTCAAAGTTGAGATCGTCATTGATTTTCCAGTTATAGCTTGCTGTCAACAAAGAGTTAAGCTCATTGATTGTATAACCATAATGCGAAACCTCTCCTTTACCGTTTGAGTGGCCATAACCCCAGAGATCTGTGTAATTGGTAGTATATGCATCGTCACCAAGCTGGTATTTAATATCCAGCTTCTGATTCTCACCAAGTTTAGTTGAATATTTCATGTAGAAATTACCAAAGAACCTTTGTGCGTTCTCAGTAAATTTATTGTTGTCGACTGCCCAGTAAGCACCATCAAAAAGAGCTGTACCACGATATGTGTTTTGTTTGTATGGGTCGCCCTTGTAATAAGAAGGTATACCTGCAAGGTCATAGCTTGGAGGTGCCGGATAAACAGTAGCAACTACGCCATTGTTGGCAGAAGACTGTTTTGAGATATTGGAGACAACGAAATTTCCAGAGAACCCTGTTGTCCATTTTTTATTCAGTTTTGCCTCTGCTCCAAGTTTGGCATTGTAACGGTTCATGCCGGTAGATGGAATGATACCTGTAGACTTTGTATTTCCAAGTGAAAATGAATAGTTGCCCTTATCAAAAGATTGTGCGATATTCACAGAGTTGCTCAATGTAGAACCTGTATTGAAGAACTCTTTGGTATTATCATAAACCTGTGGTTTAACCCATGGGTCAAGTCCGGCATTTGCTCTCTGTGGCACATAATACATACCTTGATGCATACCATCTCTTGTTGTGTATGTATTTGTCTTATTTCCACCATATTTTGCGTCATTCGGAAGTTCTGTGATCTTAGGACCATAACTTGTTGAAGCTGTTGGATTATAAGCTTCTCCGGCTCCTTGTGCAAATTCTGACTGCAAAGCTGGTTTTACAGAAATAACATCAAATGCAAGGCTTGAATTGAAAGATATCTCTGCTTTGCCACTCTTGGCACCTTTTCCGCTTTTGGTAGTGATAACAATCACACCATTGGTAGCACGCATACCATACAATGCAGAAGCTGCCTGTCCTTTAAGGATGTTCACGCTTTCAATATCATTAGGGTCAATATCTACAGCACGGTTTGCATAGTCCGATCCTGTAACTGAGTTCTCTGTGTTGACATCGCCTGCTGAAGTTACCGGCATGCCATCAATAACATAAAGTGGAGTATTATCTCCGGTAAACGAACGGGAACCACGGATAGTGATTTTTGAAGATGCTCCCGGCATGCCGGAAGAAGGCATAATTTCAAGACCGGAAACTTTTCCTTGCAGGGCTCCTGAAAGGCTGATATTAGCGCCCTGAGTAAGTTGTTCGGCCTTTACGTCCTGAACGGCATAACCAAGTGCCTTTTTTTCCTTGGAAATACCAAATGCTGTTACAACAAGCTCTTCCAGTTTGAAAGCTTCCTCTTCAAGCACAATTTCTACAATTACTCTTCCGTTAAGAAGAACCTCTTGTGTCTTGTAGCCAATGGAGCTTACGACCAAGGAGCCATTTGCTGGCATGCTGTTAACAACAAAGGTTCCGTTTTCAGCAGTGTTTGTGGCAGTTGTGGTGCCTTTAACAACTACGGTTGCGAAACCAAGGGGCTGACCATTTACGTCAATTACTTTTCCTGTAACACGTACCTGAGCCCAAGAACTAACTCCTACAAAAAGGAGTAGCAGAGATAAAGCAAAGTACTTGCTTGTCCCTTGTAAATGCTCTTTTACATTCATAAAACAGTTTTTATTTAGTTTAATTTAGGTTAACTTCCCGGGGGAAGTCTTTACAAATTTAGCAAAATATCTCAGATGACAATCTTTTTTGATTGAAAAATGCAATATTATAACTTAGAAATTAAAGCAATTTATTATCAATTTGTAAGCATTATTTACTGTTTCGTTATTTTTACCAACATTTCATTATTTATAAAACCAGAATGATCAAGAATCACAATTATTACACTTCCGAATTGTAACAATAGTTTTTCACAAGTATATTAAGCCTCCTGTTAATTTATAATATTGTTCCATTTGGTACAATTTGTGTATAAAGTTTTACATCAGAATTAACCTCCCATTATTATGAAAAGATTATTATCAGCCATTTTAGTTTTATTTGCAGCATCAATGTTGTCTGCACAGGAAAAAAATTTTATTGACCAGAATTATATTGAAGTTACCGGAAGAGCCGAACGAGAAGTTGCCCCCGATGAAATCTACCTTAACATAACAATAAAAGAGAAGGATAACAAAGGCAGCTCATCTCTTGAAAAACAGGAGAGAGAGTTTCTGAAGAGGCTGACAGGTTTAGGAATTGACATTAAGGCCGATTTACAGGTACAGGATATGTCAACAATTCTTCAGCAGTATTTTTTAAAGAAAGATGCAGTTATCACTTCAAAGTCATACATTCTCAAACTCCACTCTTCTGATATCTTATCTATGGTGTTCCATGAATTAGAGAGTCTTTCAATTCCTGATGTGAAAATAGAAAAGACATCTCTTTCAAATATGGATGCCGTAAGGATAGAGGTTATGACCATGGCCGCTCAAAGTGCAAAGGAGACAGCCGTTGCGTTGGCAAAATCTTTAGGAAGAAGCGTAGGTAAAGCGATATTCATACAGTGCTACGATAACTATCCCCGTGTAATGATGGCAGGTGCTGCAATAAGGGGGATGGCAACAATGAAAATGGAAAGTGAAGATTCAATGCTTGCTCAGTCGCTTGACTTCGAAAAGATAAAATTCGAACAGTCTGTATTTATAAGATTCAGTCTTGAATAAATACCGGATTTTTGTAATTTTACGGCATGAAAAGAAGAAAGAGACCTGCCCACCTTAAGATTTTCACGACATCGCTTATTATTATTGCATTTATCACCTTGGTTATAGCAACCCGGGTAATATTTGCAAATACCGGTAATATTGGAGATAGCGGAAATATTGCAGAAGACGAATTTCCAATGGCTATCAATCATCTTCTGTCTAATGACCTCTCCAACCTGCCTGAAGCAGAAAAACTGGACACCCAAATAGAGAAATTCATGAGAGAGTGGAGAATAAAGGGAGCCTCCATAGCAATAATGAAAGATGAGAAGTTGATTTATACAAAGGGTTATGGCTGGGCAGATGAAGAGGACAGTGTAAAAACCGATGTGCGTCATATATTCAGAATTGCTTCCCTTTCAAAACTTATCACCGCCACTACTATAATGGCCATGACGGAAGATAATCTTATAAAACTATCTTCCAGACCTTTCGCTAAGGGAGGGATACTCGATCTGCCGCAATTTAAAAATATTAAGGACAATCGTGTCAGAGACATCACAATAGAGGATCTGCTAAGACACAGAGGAGGTTTTACACTCAGAGGTGGCGACCCGCTGTTTAATACACCGTTAGTCAGGCAGAGCATGCACCTTGACAGCGTACC
>CAZREC010000069.1:0-5562 GCA_964599025.1 uncultured Muribaculaceae bacterium
CTGATTGCTATAACACTTAGTTCCCAGAGCGTTACAGAACAGACAAAAAGAAAACAGCAGATAGAAGAGGAGATTGCATTTCTTGACAAGCAGCTTGCAGCTACCAAATCGAGTCAGCAGGCAAATACAAAAGAGCTCAGCTTTATCCAGCGAAAAATCACCAACAGGAAGAAACTGCTCAAGGAACTTGATGAAGAGATAAAACTGATTAGCAACCAGGTTGTGAGCAAGGAGCAGGAGATTGTGAAACTGAACAACAACCTTCACGAGCTTAAAAATAGATATGCACAGCTTATCTATTTCTCCTACAAAAACAGGGACCAGAAAATGTGGCTTATGTACATTCTGGCAAGTGACAACATTGAACAGAGCTACCGCAGATGGATTTATATAAGGAACTACTCCAGGGCCATTAAGAAGATGGCACAAGAGATCCGCAGCAACAGCGAAAAGATTAGCAGCGAACGTGAGACGCTTGCCCAGATAAGGGAAAATTCAATAAGTGCACAAGCAAAAAAGCAGCAGGAGTTTAAGAAGCTATCTCAGGAGGAGATAAGTGCCAAGCGTGTAATATCGCAACTCACCAAGAAGGAGAAAGATGTACGACAGCAGTTAAATGAGAAGAGAAAAGAGGTAGAGAGACTTAACCGCGAAATTGAGAGGATACTTACAGCTGCAGTCAAGGAGCAAAAAAGTCCGGAATATAAGGAGAGTGTTGCCGACAGAACACTTTCGGGTAAGTTTGAGAATAACCGGGGGAGGTTACCGTGGCCGGTAAAAAGAGGTGTTATAACTGAACAGTACGGCCAACATTATCATCCGGTGTTCAAATCTGTAAAATTGCCATTTAACAATGGTGTAAATATCTCAACCGATGCAAACGCCAGCGTTCATTGTGTCTTTGACGGCGAAGTAAAACAGATACTTGTAATGCCGGGTTATAATCAGTGCATTCTGGTACAGCATGGAAACTACTATACATTCTACACCAAACTCGACAAGATATCTGTTAAACCTGGTGATAAGGTATCAACGGGCCAGTCTCTCGGTTCGCTGGCCGAGTCAGATGGCAGTTCTGTTATCCACTTCCAGCTCTGGAAGGGAACAGAGAAGCAGAACCCCGAACTTTGGATATCCCGTTAGGAGAATCAATACCTGAAACTACTTCCGCCAATAAACTCCCTCATAACAGAAGTAGGTGGCACCAGAGCTATCTCCGATGGCTGAAGTTCCTGAATATAAGAAAAAAACTTAAGTAGTCTTATACTCTCCGTAGAGGCAGGTGAGTTTGGAGCAATCCTTCTTAACGATGGTTCAGCATAGTACTTTAGTAAAGGGAGCTCATAAATAAGAGCCGAGTTGAACATTATATCTGCATTTTCCTGATGAGGAAATATATTGTTAATCTCTCCTCTTCTCACGCTTGGCCACCTGAGAATCGTACTCTCAGGAGAGACGCCCCTGAAAAATCCATCTCTTACTATCCTGCGGATTAATCTGTTATCCGACGATGATATATTATTGTTCTCGTCCAGTGATAGCGAAGTGAGAGCAGACGCATATATCTTGAACATAGTATCCCGGGGCAGATGTTTTGTAAGATTTGGATTAAGTGCATGAATCCCCTCCATTATGAGAATATCCTTCTCCCCCATGGTAAGTGTCTCTCCCAGAAAGGTCCGTTTACCCAATGCAAAATCAAACCTTGGCAAACTGATGGTTTTTCCCTGAATCAGATCGTTGAGCTGAGAATTCAGAAATTCTATGTCCAGGGCCTCAAGAACCTCAAAATCGTAATTACCATCACTGTCTTTAGGTGTAAATTCTCTGTCAATAAAATAGTTATCTAACTCAATGATGACTGGGTTCAACCCAAGCACCCTTGTCTGAAGCGCCACCCTTTTAGAGGTTGTTGTCTTTCCGCTGCTGCTTGGCCCCGCTATCAGCACCAGCTTGACTTTTTCTCTTCTCTTGAATATCTCATCGGCAATTGCAGCATACTTTCTCTCGTGCAGCCCCTCTGCTATTTGTATAAGCGACCTTGCCCTATCTTCAAGAATTGCCTGATTAAGTGAAGCGACACCCTTCACTCCTAATATGGAACACCAGTCGGAGTACTCTTTGAATACATCAAAAAGCTTGTATTGGTATGGAGTTTTTACAATTTCATAAGGCTTTGTTATTGGGGGAGTTATTATCAGAAAGCCCCTGCTGAATGATTCAAAGTCGAATGTAGTTAACTTTCCTGTGCTCTCGAGTAACGGGCCATAAAAATGGTCGGCATATCCATCTAAATAATAGATAGTTGTAAAAAACTTACCCCTCTGTTCATGAAGAAACGCCTTTTCTGGCTTGTTCTGCGACTTGAAAATTGCCACAGCCTCGTCTGTACGAACCTTCTGCCGCGTAAATGGAAGATCTGCATCTATAAGCAGCTGCATTCTTTTCTTGATTTCCAGAATCTCCTCTTCACTGAGTGATACAACCCTGGGAGAGTTGTCCTCATCAGGTTCAAGCTCCCTCAGCTCACCATACATTCCATTCTGGAGGTTGTAGTCAATAATAAGGGAATACTGCGGGTAAATCTCTGCAACTACCTTTTGGAGTATGAAGTTCAGTGAGCGGATATAGGTTCTGTAACCGTCGGGGTGAGAGTAGTCTATGAATCTTATAGTATGAGATATATAAATGTTAAATCCAAGCTCCTTCAGTTGATTGTCTACAACTGCTGCCAGTACGGGCCATTCAAGTGAGAGGCCTGTCTGAACCAAAAGTTCACTGAGAGTTGTACCCGGCTCACATTCAAATGACTGTTTCAGATTTTCGCAATAAACATTTATCATGGCTGCTAATTAATTATATTGTTATTACTATATCAGACTTATATCACAAATAGTGACCTGTAACAGATTCTCTATTTAGTCTTAACTCCTCCGGAGTACCTTGAGCAACAATCCTGCCTCCCTTTTCACACCCATCGGGGCCGAGATCAAAAATATAATCCACAGAACGCAGCACATCCAGGTTGTGCTCAATAATCACTACAGTGTTGCCTTGATCTACAAGTCTTTGAAGCACCCCTAACAAAACTCTTATATCTTCGAAGTGCAGCCCGGTTGTTGGTTCATCCAGAAGAAAGAGTGAGTTTCCTGTCTCTTTTTTTGAAAGTTCGGTGGCCAGTTTCACCCTCTGGCTCTCTCCTCCGCTTAAGGTTGTAGATGACTGTCCAAGTTTTACATAACCAAGTCCGACCTCTTCCAGTGCCCTTAACCTCTGCATTATTGAAGGTATATGCTCAAAAAACTGGACAGCCTGAGAGATTGTCATCTCCAGGACATCATTTATTGACTTCCCTTTATATTTGACGGCCAGAGTATCCGGCTTGTACCTTTTTCCGTTGCACTCCTTGCAGTGAACATGTACCGATGGCAGAAAATTCATCTCAATAATCTGCACGCCTGCCCCTTTACACTCCTCGCATCTCCCTCCCTTAACGTTAAAGGAGAATCGGCCTGCCTTGAAGCCTCTTATTTTGGCGTCCGGGGTCTCTTCGAATAGTTTCCTAATGTCAGAAAATACGGTTGTATAAGTAGCCGGATTGCTTCTTGGAGTTCTTCCTATTGCAGACTGATCTATCTCTATAAGCTTGTCTATATTGTCTATGCCGGTTATCTCCCTGTAAGGAAGTGGTGTGTAGAGCGAACGGAAGAAGTAGTTGCTAAGTATTGGCATTAAGGTTTCGTTGATAAGCGACGATTTTCCGCTGCCGCTCACTCCGCTCACTCCTATAAAGCAACCCAAAGGAATCTTTATGTCTACCTCTTTGAGATTATTTCCTGTAGCTCCTTTCAGTTCCAGAAATTTTCCGTTTCCTTTCCTTCTCTGTGTTGGAATTTCGATTTTCCTCAGACCTCGGAGATACTCAAGGCTAAGGCTGTTCATTTTCAATATCTCTGCTTCTGGTATTTCAAACATCTCTGCCGGAGCCCCCGAAAAGAGAACCTTGCCTCCCTTATCACCGGCTCCGGGGCCCAGGTCAATAAGGTAATCGGCGTTGAGTATCATCTCCTCGTCGTGTTCCACCACCATTACAGAGTTCCCCTCATCCCTGAGTTTCCTGAGTGATTCTATCAGCTTAATGTTATCTCTTTGATGAAGTCCTATGCTTGGTTCGTCCAGAATATAGAGTACGTTAACCAGTTTGGACCCTATCTGCGTTGCAAGACGAATCCTCTGACTCTCCCCGCCACTAAGAGATCTTGTGCTTCTGTCCAGCGAAAGGTAGTCCAGGCCCACATCCATCAGAAAACCGACCCTGTCCAGCAGCTCCTTTATTACGTCCCTGGCAATTATCTTCTGTCTGGGATTAAGCTTACTGTCCAGCGTTGCGATCCATTGCGCCAGTATATCTATGTCCATTGCTGAGACCTCAGAGATATTCTTATTGTCTATCCTGAAACTAAGTGCCTCCTCCTTTAGTCTGGTTCCTTTGCATTTGGGACATACTATCTCCTCTATGAACCTCTCCTTTCTTACCAGAATATCATCGTTGTCGGCACTTGTCTGCTCAATGCGGGCAATGACCCCGTTGAAGCTCATCATCTGGGAATATGCTCCTGCCCCCCCCACCCTGAAAAGTTCGTCTGAGCCATATATTATTGTATCCAGTGCATCTTCCGGAATATCTTTTATGGGGTCATGTAGAGAAAATTCATACTTCTTTGCTATGCCTTCCAGTTGCCTGAAAAGCAGATTGTCTCTCATGTGGCCCAATGGTACAATGCCTCCTTTGGCTATAGAAACTGAGTCGTCGGGAATAATTTTTTTAAGGTCGGCTTTTGTAATCATACCCAGACCTTTGCAATGCGGACACGCTCCCTGTGGAGAATTGAATGAGAATGAATGAGGAGCCGGTTCGGGGTAGGAGATCCCGGTTTCGGGGCACATCAGGTGTTTGCTGAAATGTCTTAGCTTATCTTCCTTGATATCCAGAACCGCAAGTGACCCTTTACCGTGGTGAAGGGCAGACATAACCGATTCTTTAATTCTTTTTTCACACCCGGGTTCAGGCAACAACTTATCTATCACAAGTTCAATAAAATGAGACTTGTACCTGTCCAGCGGTTTGACAGCTGCCAGATCAAAAACTTTTCCGTCGACTCTCACCTGAGTGAAACCACGTCTGATAAGCAGCTCGAACAACTCTTTATAATGCCCTTTTCTCCCCTTGACAAGTGGTGAAAGAAGTAACGATTTTTTCCCTTCGTACTCCTTAATTATGAGATCTACAATCTGATCATCGGAATATCTGATCATCTCCAGCCCAGTTGCAGGAGAATATGCAATGGCTGCCCTGGCATAAAGGAGCCTCATAAAGTCATATATCTCAGTAATTGTGCCGACTGTCGACCTTGGGTTGCGACCGGTGGTCTTCTGCTCAATAGCAATTATGGGACTGAGTCCTGTAATGCTGTCAACATCTGGTCTCTCCAGTGCTCCCATAAATTGACGGGCATATGCCGACAGTGTATCCATGTACCGTCTCTGCCCCTCTGCATATAT
>CAZREC010000069.1:5572-13155 GCA_964599025.1 uncultured Muribaculaceae bacterium
TATTGTGTCAAATGCAAGCGAAGACTTGCCACTTCCACTCAGTCCGGTAATGACAACCAGCTTATGACGCGGAATTGTAACATCAATATTTTTTAAATTGTGCTCCCTGGCCCCTATAACCTCTATACTCATCTATATCTGTCTCCCCATTATCACATTAACCCATTAGCATATTAGCAAATTAGCAAATTACCTCCCACCTGTGGGAATCTTAACAATAAAAGTTCTCCTTGCCTTGTTCTGCATGGAGTGCGACCGTATCCACTGATTATATATCTTAAGCAACTTAAAGTTTGTTTTGTATTTTGCAGCAAACTCCGGCCAGCTTTCGACAGGGCCGTCTACCTTTACCTCCTTATATTCAAACGGCGGGTACAACTGCTCATTGTCTAACATGAAACCGTATGCCTGAGGATTGGACATAATTGTTTTAAATGCCAGAGCCCTGAAGAGGTACCTCGATGTCTCCTCCGGAAAATGTGTATCGTAATAATTCTTCTGAGACTGCAGCTCAATCCTGTTTCGCACATTGCTCAAACCAATGTTGAACGACGCTGCCGCCATGGTCCATGTTCCAAAGTCCGCATAGGCTTTTTTAAAGTAAGCGGCAGCGGCACGAGTGGATTTCTCTATGTTATAGCGCTCGTCCACCTCATCGTCAACAACCAGGCCATACTCCTTTGCTGTAGTCTCCAGAAACTGCCAATAGCCACATGCTCCGACAGGTGAAACAACCGGTTGAAGCCCACTCTCGGCAATGCACAGATAATAAAAATCGGCCGGAAGGCTCTCCTCCATTATCACCTTTCTGATTACGGCCTCATACCTGTTGTTGAGCTGCAGAATATACGCCATACTGGCATGCCAGTATGTAATCACCATCATCTCTCTTTGTAATGACTCCCTTACATCCATGTATTTAAGGGGAACCGGCTCGTTTGCAAAGTTTAGTGTCTTTGGTATTTGTGGAATTTTTACCTCCTGACTTATACTTATACCGACAGGATTTTCTACATCTGCCCTCATTTCTAAACCTGACACCTGCCCAAAAGCAGTTGAGCATACAGTTAATATCACTAAACTTAAAAAAAATTTCATATTTATTCGTACCTCAGGAACGGATTTGTCGCAAGCTCTTGTCCTATGGTTGTTTCAGGACCATGTCCCGGAAGTATCCGGTAATCGTCGCCAAGCTTGCATAGCTTACCCAGCAGGCTATGCATCAGGTCGTCATAATCACCTCCCGGTAAGTCGGTTCTTCCTATGCTTCCTGCAAAAAGACAATCACCAACAACCGCAAATCTGTTCCCCTCCTCCTCGCAGTAGAAGCAAACTCCGCCTCTGGTATGTCCGGGAGTATGAAGAACCTTTACCGATGAGTGACCAAAGGTGATGGTTTCTCCCTCTTCGATATCTATTGTATCCAAAGGTGGCTCGTCAATCTTATAGCCAAACATGTCGCTGTAATAACTTGTCCTCTCGAGATGTGGCTTGTCCTGCGAATGTATGTAGGTCTTAACGTTCCATGTTTCTGCCACAAATGCGTTACCCATTATATGATCGAAATGGCCGTGTGTATTAAGTAATTTTTCAGGAACAAGCTCATTGCTGTCTATAAATTTTTTCAGCCGCTCCTTCTCGCTTTGGGTGTAACAACCCGGATCTATTATCACGCATTTTTTGCTTTCGTCCCAAAGAATATAGCAGCACTCACGTAAATCGTTAAAATAAAATGTCTTTGTCTGTATCATAAAAAGTCAGTATCATTAATAAAAATTACCCCTCTACCCCCTCCAGCATAGGAACAAACTTGTAGTCACCATGTTCAGTTTTTACAAAATCATTTTCGCCTACCCTCTCAACAACAACCATTGTCTGTACTTCGGTTCCTACCGGAATTACCATTCTTCCTCCTATAGCAAGTTGCTTTAACAAGGTGTGCGGAATTTCCGGGGCTCCACATGTTATAAGAATACCTTTAAACGGGGCAAATTGAGGTAGTCCTGCAAAACCGTCGCCATAAAAAAGAACAGGGGAGTCATACTCAAGACGAGCAAGATTTTTTTGTGATAGCAGATACAGCGACCTTTGTCGCTCAATGCTGAAGACCCTTAGCCCCATCTCAACCAGAACTGCCGTCTGATATGCACATCCTGTACCTATCTCCAGAACCTTGTCATATTTGCTTAGCCCCAGAAGATGGCTCTGCATTGCGACTGTATACGGCTGAGAAATAGTCTGTTTTGCTCCTATTGGCAGTGGTTTATCCATATATGCAAGGTGGTCAAGTCCATACTCAAGAAACATGTGTCAGGGCACTCTGTTCATCGCTTCAATCACTCTGCTGTCAAAATTGTATTTTTTTGATAATTGCTGCAATAGCTGTTTTCTTCTCCCTTTATGCTGTAGTGTGTCTAACATACTGCAAAATTACAAAAATCTTTTCGTAATTTTGTCTTTGTCAAATCTAAAGCTACAACTATGCATATAGCAATCGCAGGAAATATCGGCAGTGGCAAAACCACTTTAACAAGATTATTATCAAAACATTATGGCTGGGAGCCAAAATACGAGGAGGTAGACAACAACCCCTATCTTGCCGATTTCTACAACGATATGCAAAGGTGGTCCTTCAACCTTCAGATATATTTTCTCAACCAGCGCTTCAACGGTATAGTGAAGATTCAGAACACCCCTCATCCGGTTATACAGGACAGGACAATCTATGAGGATGCCCGAATATTTGCTCCCAACCTTCACTCAATGGGGCTGATGAGTTCACGCGACTTCGAGAACTACACTTCACTTTTCGACCTGATGCTATCGCTGGTAAAAGCCCCCGATCTTCTTATTTACCTGCGTTCATCAATTCCCAATCTTGTTTCACAAATACAGAAGAGGGGACGTGACTACGAAAGCGGAATCCGTATCGACTATCTTTCCGGCCTTAACGAGCGGTACGAAGCCTGGATTTCAGGCTACAAGGATGGAAGAATTCTGATAGTTGACGTTGACGAAAACAAGTTCGAGGATAGGCAG
The DNA here is from genome assembly GCA_964599025.1 of uncultured Muribaculaceae bacterium. Classification (GTDB taxonomy): domain Bacteria; phylum Bacteroidota; class Bacteroidia; order Bacteroidales; family UBA932; genus Bact-08. The sequence continues at coordinate 8,612 of CAZREC010000069.1, forward strand.
GAAGATCTTAGCACTGTCATCGACCGGATAGATGCGCAGCTCAACGGATTGTTTTAATCTCCATAATTCACACTTTAACTATGATAAATGTGAAATAAATCACATTATTCATATTTATCTATAATTTCAGTTTCACTCCCAGTTTGCCCAAAAGTGCCGTGAAGCCGATTATACAGAAAGCGAACGCCATGCACTTTACCACTCCTAACGGACCGTCGTAGAAAGGTTCGGGAAGGAAGTGGCCGGTCATGTTTCTGATACTGTAATAGACGAAAGGAAGCATGTAACAGGTGAGTGTGGCAGTACCGGCCGGTTTTATGATATTAAACCACTTCTCCTTTCCCTGTATGTCAACTACAAAATAGACAGCCAGAAACAAAAGAGCGGAAATCCCAATACTCAGGAACATCCAGCCCGGGGTGCCACCAATTTTTGATATTACCCAGAAGTTGTGTGAAAGTAGTCCGGCGAGAATCGCACCAAGTCCGGCTCCTCCTAAAATCCAGAATATGTTTTTTCTGTAACGTTTAAGCATCATCGAAGCAGCAATACCTGAAATTGTTAATGCATATACAACAGAGCCTTCCACAACAACTTTAAACACTTGTCCTGTAAATGGAAAGACTCTTTCTGTATTAAGTATTGTCAGCAGATAATAGAGAAGGCAAAATCCTAAAATAGCCGGCAGGCTTTTTCTGCTGACAAGGTAGGCAGATGCACAAAAGAGATAACTCCATCCGATCGTACCCAGAATACCCCAGCTTGGTTTGATGTATCCGACACTCTCTCCTGAAGACCTGAAGGTTAGAATTACGAAAACAAGAGTAAGAATGCCCATCCACTTGAAAATGGCAAACATCAGATTGTCTTTGCAATAAGCCATTACTTTGAACTCCTCGCTCACCTCGCCGGCAATTCTCTTTTTTGGATACATGTTCCATATAAGGAAAAATGCCGCCATTATTATCAGGGAATATATATCAATATCATATCCTGACATTTTGGAATTTATAAGCCATCGGTTTGCAATCAGGACTCCAATAATTATAAGGGCAAGGCTGCGAACCAGAATATGGAGGAAAATCTTACCATCACCTTCGCCTTTTGCATGTCTGCTCTCAAAAGCAAAAGGGATGGACATTCCAACAATGAAAAGGAACGCAGGAAAGACAATATCGGCGAGTCCCAACGTATCCTCTCCCGGAAGAGCATGCTCCAGCCAATGAGGAAAATTCTCCGACCAAGGCAAATCATTCACGAAAATCATGATAGTCATGATTATAGCCCTAAAAACGTCAATGCTGGCCACGCGCCCGGCCCCTGACCAAGTCATTCGAGGGATATCGCTGTTTATAAGGCTATTAGCCACTTATTGATAAATTATCTATGTTTTTGATTATCTGTATTTTACCTCGAATGACTTGGTCATTTCAGCGCAGCAGCCCGGTAAGCTCCCGTATCTCCTGCTTTGCAAGTTTCCAGCGCGGGATGTCGATTTTAGGGCCTATTACCTCAACCACCTTGGCTGCAACGATCGAACCTACATCGCCACAATCCTTAAGAGACAAGCCGTGAGAGTGAGCGAACAGGAAGCCCGCTGCATACATGTCACCGGCACCTGTTGCGTCAATAGTATCTGCCGGCCATGCTTCAATGTAATGGTACTCGTCGCCACTCTTGACCATCGAACCGTCTTTTCCTATTTTCACAATGGCGATATCACATATTTTTGCAATTTCGTCAAGTGCCTCACGAGGTTCCTTTTTAGCAAAAGCCTGAGCCTCTGTTTCATTGGCAAAGACTATGTTTACATAATTCTCTATTATGTCATGCAGAAAAGCATCGTTACTCTCAACAACATTGTAACTTGCCATATCTATGGAGATTATGAGTCCGGCCTCTCTTGCCAGTTCAACAGCCTTGCGTACAAGATCTTGATTTTGAACAAGGTATCCCTCAATATGAAAATAGTCATGGCCTAAAAACATTCCCAGATGAAGATCCTCGGGAACCAATTCAATTGCTGCGCCCAGATAAACAGCAAAGGTTCTCTCTGCATTGGCAGCAGTAATGAATACCATAGCCCTTCCTGAGGCAGCTGTTCCTTTGAACAGAATTGACTTTATTCCGTTTCTCGACTGATCGGATTTGAAAAGTGAACCAAGTTCGTCGTCCCCAACCTTTCCGATGAATGTAGAAGGCATACCCAGAACAGCGGTTCCTGTTATGGTATTTGCAGAAGATCCGCCTGCCACATACTGGACACCCATGGGCTTAAGGGTCTGCCATATTTTCTCACCTGTTTCCCTGTCCACATGCTGCATACTGCCCTTAGGAAGATGATAATGTGTCAGAAGTGAGTCATCCGGCATAAGAGCCAGGATATCCGTTAAGGCGTTGCCTATTCCCAATATTGATTTCATGGTTAATAAAGTTTGTAGAGTGCAAAGTTCTTATTTTTCCTATTTTTGCAAAAATTTTTAATCAAATGAACATCTGTTACTCCTTGGCCGATTTTCAGGAAGCGTTGGAATTATTGCCTAAAGATAGAAAAATCGCCTTTGTTCCAACCATGGGAGCTCTTCACGAGGGACACATCTCACTTATAGAAACGGCTCTTAAACATTCTAAATATGTAGTTGTAAGCATATTTGTAAATCCCACACAATTTAATAATCCCGACGATCTGGCCCGTTACCCGCGAACAGTGGAAGAGGATTGCAAAAAACTTGAAGCGGCAGGAGCCTCTCTGGTTTTTGTTCCGTCGGTAGAAGATATATATCCAAAGAATGTGAATAAAGAAGACCAATTCAATTCTCCGGTCTTTGACCTTGGCGGACTTGACCAGACCGGCGAGGGACCCCGAAGGCCGGGACACTTTAACGGAGTAGCACAGGTCGTAACAAGACTGTTCGAAATTGTAAAGCCTGCATACGCTGTTTTTGGAGAGAAGGACTTTCAGCAATTGTCAATAATTAGGTACTTCACAAAAAAGCTTGGATATCCGGTTGAGATAATCGCTTCACCTACATTGCGGGGGGCAGATGGACTGGCGCTTAGTTCCCGTAACATGCTACTATCACCTGAACATCGCACAGCGGCACCAAAAATATTTAAGGTGTTAAAAGAAGCTGAACAAAAAGTAATGCCCTCAACCTCTCAGAACGACCACCCTGTTTCAAAACCTTCTCCGGCAGAGCTTACTCAGTGGGTAACTGAAACAATAAATAAAGACCCTCTTTTGAAAGTAGAATATGCAGAGATAGTAAATTCATTAACTTTGCAGATTGTTGACAGCTGGGAAGAGGCAGAAAGCATCCAACTTTGCACTGCAGTTTTTGCCGGAGCAATTAGGTTAATAGACAATATAAAACTGAAATGACATGCAACTTCAGATACTAAAATCCAAGATCCACAGAGCCAGAGTTACAGAAGCAAATCTCAATTATATAGGCAGTATAACAATAGACCAGGATCTTATCGATGCTGCCGGTCTGTATGAGAATGAGAAGGTTGCCATAGTAAACATCAATAACGGAGAGAGGATAGAGACCTATGTTATAAAAGGAGAAAGAGGTAGTGGAAAGATAGGGATAAACGGAGCAGCTGCACATAAGTTCTCTCCGGGCGACCTTATAATATTGATGGCTTATGCTATAATGACTCCAGAAGAGGCACTGAGCTTCAAACCAAAACTTGTTTTTCCCGATTCTGACACTAACAAACTGATTTTGTAAATTATAAACTGTCGGCCCACTCATGTAAAAGAAAATGAAAAAGATCTCCTCTGCCATAAAATATATTCTTTTGTTAGCTGTGGCCGGAGTATTTCTATGGGCCTCATTCAAGGGGGTAAAGTGGGAAGATTTTATAGCAGGGTTAAGCAGCGCAAATTATTACTGGATAGCAGTGTCCATGTCTGTAAGTGTATTTGCATTTCTTGTACGGGCACTTCGCTGGCGCCTTATAATGCAGCCCCTGGGCGAGAAGATCAAAATCATCGATAGTTGGAACGGTGTCAATATTGGCTATCTGACAAACTTTGCAATACCCCGGGCAGGAGAGCTTGCCAGATGCGGAGTCATAACACGTAAAACAGGTATCCCTTTCGAAACCGTGGCAGGAACCGTCGTGCTGGAAAGAAGCATAGATCTTCTCTCGCTTATATTGGTTTTCTTCTCTATCCTCATATTTTCGTGGGATACTTTCGGAGCTTTTATAAACATAGAAATCATAGATGTTCTTGAGAGAAAATTCTCTGTAAGCCTGGCATGGATGCTGGCAGCAGCAATACTTGCATTTTTTGTGTTTGTATACATCGTTTACAAATACCGGAAAAAACACCCAATTTTCATAAAAATTACAGATATTGTAAGAGGCATAATTAAAGGAATCATGTCTGGTTTCAGAATGCCCCAGAAATGGCTATTCCTCATTTACACTATATTATTATGGATTTGCTACTGGCTCATGAGCTGGACCACAATTCTGGCATTCCCTGCTGTATATGGGTTGGGTGCAGGTGACGCACTATTTCTGATGAT
>CAZREC010000070.1:0-13087 GCA_964599025.1 uncultured Muribaculaceae bacterium
CAGTCCTGCCCCGGAGCTTATTCCAAGGATATAGGGATCGGCCAGTGGATTTTTAAAAAGGGTCTGCATCTGAAGACCGCAAATGGAGAGGGCGGCACCCGCCATAAGGGCTGTAATAAGTTTTGGTATTCTTAAGGAGAAAAGTATATCTGAGACAAAATCGGAGGGGTGGTTCCCGAGAAGTGTCGAGATAATATCTTTAACAGGTATTATTACAGAGCCAAGTATAAGATTCAACACTACCAGTGCTAGCAATAATATGGCGATTATTGCATACTCCTTGTAATATGACCTTTTTAACTTCACAATATCTGCTGCATGGAATCAGGCCCCTAAGATAGTGCAAAAAAGATAAAGCATTTTATTTTATTTTCGTAATTTTGCCGCATCGTTCAAATCAATAAAAAGTTACAGAAATGAGAAAGAAAATCGTTGCAGGAAACTGGAAAATGAATACAGTTCTTCCAGAGGGAGAATTTTTGGTTAAACAGCTGGAGTTCCTTACAAAAGAGATGGAAACAGATGTAGAGATTGTTGTATGTCCCCCATTCACACATCTGGCCACAATAGGTAAATTAATCAAGGATAATGGCATAAAGGTTTCCCTGGGAGCCCAGAACTGTGCGGACCAGGAGTCTGGTGCATACACCGGTGAGGTTTCTGTAAAAATGCTTAAGGATGTATCGTGCAAGTATGTAATTCTTGGTCACTCAGAGAGAAGGGAGTATTATGGAGAGACCAGCGAAAAGCTTTGCAAGAAGATAAACCTGGTAATAAATGAGGGTATGATACCAATTTTTTGTGTAGGAGAGAGACTGGAAGAGAGAGAGTCCGGCAGACACTTCGAGGTTGTTTCTGAACAGATTCAGGAGGTGCTCTACAAGCTGAGAGGTGTGGAGCTGGATAAAGTTGTTGTTGCTTACGAGCCTGTATGGGCAATCGGCACAGGAAAGACAGCTTCATCTGATCAGGCAGAGGAGATGCATGCATATATACGTAGGGTTATTGCAAGTAAATTCGGTGAACGTGCTGATATTATTCCAATTCTTTATGGTGGCAGCTGTAAACCTTCAAACGCTGCAGAAATTTTCTCAAAGGAGAATGTAGACGGCGGTCTTATTGGAGGAGCATCGCTGGTTGCTCAGGATTTTATTGGTATAGTTAAATCATTTTAATGAACTACATAGAAGTCAGGATAGAGATTAAACCTTTCTCAGAAGATTTTGCTGAACAGGTAATTGCTCAAATCGAGGAGCTCCCTTTCGAGAGCTTCATGATTGAGGAGCCATATCTTAAGGCATATATTCAGGAAGATAGTTTTTCTGCACAGGATCTTAAGACTCTTCTTTCTGCATTCGGGCACAATAATGAATTTTCCGTCTCTTCTCAAACTCATTTTATTAAGGAAGAGAACTGGAACGCTTTGTGGGAATCAAATTTTTCTCCTATTGTTGTAGAAAAGCTATGCACTGTAAAGGCAGATTTTCACAAAAACCTGCCAAGGACAAAATACAACATAACAATAATGCCTAAAATGGCTTTTGGGACCGGTCATCATCAGACAACATACCTTATGATGGATGCCATTCTCGAAGAGAACATAAAGGGTCTTAAGGTTATGGATGTTGGATGTGGTACCGGAATTTTGTCGATCCTTGCCGCAAAGATGGGGGCAGAACCTCAGATACATGCTATAGACATAGACCCACTGGCGGTAGATTCCACAAACGAGAACATATATAAAAACAAGGTTTCAAAAAAGGTGACTTGTCTTTTGGGTGACGCTTCGATAATACAGGCGGCCAGATATGATCTTGTATTGGCTAATATCAATAAAAACATAATAATTGCAGATATAGAGACTTACAGCAGGGCGCTTACATCTGCGGGGCGCCTTTTTTTAAGCGGGTTCTACACAGAAGACATTCCTGCAATACTGGAAGAGGGCAAAAAATTTGGTATGGAATTTATCTCTACCAAGAGTCTTGACAACTGGGCAGTGGTAAAGTTGAAAAAAAATATTTAAAAGCTTTGGTGATTATTGCATTTTTAAATATTTGTCTTACCTTTGCACTCCTCAAAGCGGGCATGGCGTAATTGGTAGCCGCGCCAGACTTAGGATCTGGTGCCGAGAGGCGTGGGGGTTCGAGTCCCTTTGCCCGCACTGATAAAAGCAGATAACCTTTGGGATATCTGCTTTTTGGTTATTAAACTGCATTATACAAAAAAATAATATTTATGAAAGTTACACAAAAGAACATCGATGATTTAACACTGAATGTTACTTTTAACATTGATCCATCTGATTATGCCGACAAACAAAAGAAAATCCTGAACGACTACCGCCGTAAAGCCGAAATCAAAGGCTTCCGTAAAGGTATGGCACCAATGGGCATGATTGAAAAAATGCATGGCAGACCAGCACTGCTGGACGCTGTCAATGGTCTTATCTCAGATGGTCTTAACAATTACATAACAGAGAACAAGCTTAATATTATTGGTGAACCGTTACCAAGCGAAACTGAGCAGAAACCTGTAGATTGGGATAACGATACAGAGTTTGAATTTGTTTTTGATCTGGCTCTTGCACCAAAGGTAGATATCAAGCTGAGCGCCGACGATAAGATTCCTTACTATGAAGTTTCAATTTCAGAAGATGAAAAGAACAAATACAGAAGTAATCTGTTAAAACAATATGGACAACTTGGAGCTGCAGATTCTGTAGAGGAGGAAGATTTTATTATTGCAGACCTTATACAGGGAGAGAACAGGATTGAGGGAACTTATATTTCTCTTAGATCGGTTGCCAGCGAAAAGAACAAGAAAAAGTTCATTGGCAAAAAAGCCGGTGATGAGTTTGCAATTGATGTGAATGCTGTTTTTGAAAATGAGACTGACAGAGCAGCAATGCTTAAGGTTAAAAAAGAGGAACTGCTTACTCTCGATCCAAACTATACTGTTGTGATAAAAGAGGTAAAGAGGTTTGTTGATGCAGAGATGACACAGGAACTTTTCGACAAGGTTTATGGTGCCGGAGTAGTTAATTCTGTTGAGGAGTTTGACGCAAAGATCATTGAAAAAATGAAGGCCGAGTTTGCACAGGAGAGTGACTACCGCTTCTCTCTTGATGCTAGGGCCGCACTAATAGAAAAGGCCGCTATTGCAGTTCCGGAGCAGTTCCTTAAGAGATGGTTGTTTACTGCAAACGAAGGTAAGTTTTCAATGGAGGAGATAGAGAAAGATTTCGCACTGTTCCTGCAGGACTTCCGCTGGCAGATGATCCGTCAGTTTATTACAAAAGAACAGAAGATAGAGATAACAAGAGAGAACCTTATAGAGCATGCAAAGAAGGTGGCAAGTTATCAGTTTGCAATGTACGGACTGGCAAATGCACCTGAGGAGCAGATTACAAAATATGCAGAATCACTTGTTTCTAACGAGAAAGAGGGTCGTCGTATATATGAAAAGGTAGAGGATGAGCTTGTTACAGGTTATATAAAGAGTGTTGTAAGTCTGGACAAGAGAGTAATCTCTATAGACGAACTTCAAAAAATGAATAACTAAATTAATTTTAATATTATGGCTACTGAATTTGAAAAATTTGCAAGATTGCACAAAGGCGTCAGCAGCCTTTCACTCCACAGATTCGAATCTGTGCATAGTGCATACATCAATCCTACAATCATTGAGGAGAGACAGCTAAATGTTGCCGCAATGGATGTGTTTTCGCGACTGATGATGGACAGAATCATATTCCTTGGAGTACCTATTAACGATGATGTAGCCAACATCATTCAGGCTCAACTGCTTTACCTGGACTCTGTTGAATCTAAGGCTGATATTCAGCTTTACATCAACTCTCCGGGTGGCTCGGTTTACGCAGGGCTGGGTATTTACGACACAATGCAGCTTGTATCTTCGGATGTTGCTACAATATGTACCGGTGTTGCTGCGTCGATGTCTGCAATCCTGCTCACTGCTGGTGCTGCCGGCAAAAGATCTGCTCTTCCTCACTCACGTGTGATGATTCATCAGCCTATGGGTGGTGCAGAGGGTCAGGCTACAGATATCGAAATCACTGCCAGGGAGATAGTTAAACTCAAGAAAGAACTTTATGAAATCATAGCACTTCATTCAGGCAGATCTTTGGAACAAATTGAAAAAAATGCGGACAGAGATTACTGGATGACCTCCATTGAGGCCAAAGAGTATGGAATGATTGACGAAATTCTTACAAAAGCAAACAGAAAATAACAAGAGTCAGAATGGTTTCTAAATACAATGATTTCTGCTCATTTTGCGGAAGAAACAAAAGCGAGGTTGATGTTTTGATCGCAGGAGATATCGCATCCATTTGCAATGAGTGCGCACAGCAGGCTCTGGATTATACCAAGGAGGCTCTGGCGTCTAAGAGAAAAGGAAAAAATGCCGATGCTAAGGGGAAACCTGCCAAAGCTTTAATGAAGCCAAAGGAGATTACAGCTTTTCTGGACCAGTATGTGATTGGTCAGGATGAGGCAAAAAAATACCTTGCAGTTGCAGTTTACAACCACTACAAAAGAATTAACCATCCGGTGGGAGATGATCTTGAACTGGAAAAATCGAACATTCTGCTTGTTGGTCAGACAGGAACAGGTAAAACTCTTCTTGCCAAGACAATCGCAAAGATGCTTGATGTTCCGTTTGCCATTGTAGATGCCACGGTTCTGACTGAGGCGGGTTATGTTGGAGAAGATGTTGAGACTATAATTACCAGACTGTTGCAGGAGGCTGACTACGATGTTGAAAGGGCTCAGAAGGGAATTGTCTTTATAGATGAGATTGATAAAATTGCAAGAAAAAGTGACAACCCTTCAATTACCCGTGATGTATCGGGCGAGGGTGTACAACAGGCTATGCTTAAACTTCTTGAGGGAAGCATTGTTAACGCACCGCCTCAGGGAGGGCGCAAGCACCCTGAACAAAGGCTCATTGCAGTGAATACCAAAAATATTCTCTTTATATGTGGTGGCGCCTTTGAAGGAATAGACAGGAAGATCTCTCAGCGTCTCAATACTCAGATTGTTGGCTACGGAACTTCAAAGAAGACCGAGCATATAGACAGGAACAACCTTTTGAAATATGTTGCCCCTCAGGACCTGAGGGCATACGGACTCATTCCGGAAATCATCGGCCGCCTTCCGGTTCTGACCTATCTGAAACCACTGGACAAACAGGCACTTCGCAGTATTCTCACAAAACCTAAGAATGCTCTTATAAAACAGTATACCAAACTGTTTGAACTGGATGGTGTAAAGCTGAAGATTGACGATGATGTACTAGATTACATAGTTGATACAGCCATTGAGTTCAAGCTGGGTGCCAGAGGATTACGGTCAATCTGCGAGGCAATTATGCTTGATGCAATGTATGACATGCCTTCGGACACTAAGAAGGGGCTAACTGTAAAACTGGATTATGCGAAAAAGAAGGTGGACAAGTTCACCGGTTCGTTGATATTGGCAAAAGAGGCTTAGGCCTCTTTTTTTTTAACTGTCCATCCCAACCCCATAACACAACTTTCCAGTTTGCTTTGCAAACCTGAGGTTGTGTTATGGGGTTGGGATTTTACAGTTACAGCTAATTGTCAGGCCTAAACTTCTTTTACATTACAACTCACAATCTGGGAAAGATTTTGCGTGGCACGATAAGTGGTATTAACCATATATTCAGACTATTATGAAATTTAACAAATCAAATGTGTTTGGTTAACATGGTTATTTATAGCACTATACCACTTATTGTGCCACGATTCATTTGCTGTTGTATGCACCTGAATATGAGCAGTAAGTGAAAACAACTGGCAGATCCGAAACTTTGCTGTGAAAATATGAGAAGGCGGCGGAAAATTTGAAAGTACTATCTTTGACTTAGAATTTTGTATGGAGGAAATGTATTTATGGAAACTATAAGAATCTCAACTGCTCAGTTTGAAAACAGGTCGGGGGACAAGGTGTACAACCTGGGTGTCATTGACAGGTTGGCTGCAATGGCGGCTGCCGAGGGTTCGGATGCAGTGGCGTTTCACGAGTGTTCGGTAACGGGTTACACATTTGCGCGCAATCTGAACAGAGAGCAGATGCTGGAGCTGGCTGAATTGATACCGGAAGGGGGTAGCCTCCAAGAGCTTACAAAAATTGCCGGGAGGCACAATATTACTGTACTGGCCGGTCTTTTCGAAAAGGATGCAGCGGGTAATCTTTACAAAGCTTATGTATGTGTGAATTCCAGTGGCCTTGTGGCTAAATACCGCAAGTTACACCCATTTATAAACTCTAATCTTACTCCTGGTGATGAATATTGTGTTTTTGACCTCAAGGGATGGAAGTGCGGAATTTTGATATGTTACGACAATAATGTTATTGAAAATGTGCGTGCTACAAAGCTTCTTGGAGCAGATATAATATTTATGCCTCATGTTACAATGTGCACCCCGTCACCTCGTCCCGGGGCAGGATTTGTAGATCCTGAACTCTGGAGCAGGAGAGAGGAGAATTCTTTACTGCTGAGACATGAATTTGACGGACCAAAGGGCAGAGAGTGGCTTATGAAATGGCTCCCCTCCAGAGCCCACGACAATGGCATCTATGTAGTCTTCTCAAACCCGATAGGCATGGATGACGACCAGCTAAAAAACGGTTGTTCAATGATTCTGGACCCATTTGGAGATATAATAGCAGAGTGCAGATCGCTCGGAGATGAAGTAGCTGTTGCTACAATCACTCCGGACAAATTAACCGCTGCCGGTGGTTATCGATACACAAACGCCCGTCGGCCTGAGCTTTATAAAGAGATCATAGGTAAAGAGCATATATCAGAACAAAAAGTGGCCTGGCTGCAAAAATAGGCAGCAGGGTCACTTTTCGTTTATTTATATCGTCTATTTTGTATCGTTTATTTTGTAATAGAGCAGAGAGTTGATTCTTGGCAGTGCGTCTGTATTCTCGGTTCCGCTTATATCAGGTTTATAACCTATCATTTTAGCCAGATCGATATACTCTTTGTTGTTTGTCCTTTTGCCGGCACAATAGAGGAGCAGTGCACCACGGTCCTGGTTAAAGGGCTTGATTTGCATATGTGGCCAGGTTTGTGGTTTGGTCCAGTAAGGTTTCAGAAATTCCAGCCCAAGGAGCATGCTGCGACCGTTCTCTGCCTTGTATTCCCAAAGGTTCAACCCGACTTTCCGGGCAATATTGTCAGAAATGTTAAGAGCTTCCAATGCGAATGTAGAATAATGCAATCCCAGCGTTCTTGCTAGTTCCATTGGTAACGAGCCGTCGGGCTGCATCTGAGTATCAATTCGTGGCAGCTGATTCTCCACAATAATCTTACGTAAATACTCATAATCGCCGCCGTACATCACAACTGCCTGATGGGTTGCTTCGTACCATAGACCGTGGTTGTTGGCAGCTTTTGCCTCCTTAAGTCCGTTGACACTATGTTCAAGCCAGTATCTGAATGAGTTGGCCCAGTCTTTCAACTCAGCCTTATCAGTCTCTGTCCACGCAGCTGAGCCTTCGATTATTTTTGCAGCATTAAGGGCACCTGCTATTCTGCGGGCATCTATTATTCCCGTACCTCGAATCTCAACCATTCCCGGTACGGTCTGTGAGTAGGTCATATTGGGATTCATACCGGTTATTGTGTCCAGGAACCATACCCTTAACATTTCGGCCGCCTTGTCGGCATATTTCTCTTCATCGCTCAAATAGTACATTACCGCAAGGGATTGGACAGCCTCGGCAAATGTTGTGCTGTTTGCCCGCTCTAAGTATTCATAGACTTCGGGGTTTCTTTCACCATCTCTGCGTATATACGGAACACCGCCTTCTGCAGTCGAGTCGGGCCACCAGTAGGGAGAGAGTGTAATATAATCACGCGGATCCTTACTTGGGGCCACCCGTTTTTTATCCTTGACAACACTAAGTGGTTCCATATTCATGAATACAGAATCTGTATAATGGCGGAATTCCTCAAATTTGGGCATTATTGCACTATCCTTAGCAGCTATGGCCTCTTTGGCCGATTTCAGCAATGAGTCGTCATATAAAATTGATATGATTTCAACTTTACTTGAACAACTATTCAAAAGAATTGCTAAAAACAGAAATTTCAGAAATATCTTAAATTGCTTCATCTCTTCAGATTTATTGTAAAATTAATCTATTATTTTTTGATAATGTCGAAGTACAAAAGAGTTTTAAAATTCGCTTTAGGTGTATATCCGATCTTTCTGGCTGCATCTATGTACTCCTGCTTGTTTAGTTGTAATCCGGCAATATAGAGAGCCATAGAACCTCTGCTTGTTTCAAAGGGAGATATCTGCCGATATGGCCATTTCTGTGGTTCCAGGTAATATGGATACACGAACTCAACTCCCCGGGATATTGAACGTCCATTTGGAGTTGTGTACTTCCACATATCTGTTCCAATCTTCATAGCGATATCATTAGCTTCGTAAAATGCATCCAGAACAAAGGTTGAATAACTCAAACCTAAGGTGCGAGCCAACTCCTCCGGAAAGCTGCCGTCCTTATCCTGTTGAGAATCGAGACGTTTATAAAGAGAGTTTTCAAGAACACTCCTTAGTTGTGTAATGTCATCAATATAATAATAGAGACCCATTCTTATAATGTCATACCATAACCCATGATTGTTGTCTGCCTTCATCTCAAGCTGACCCTGGGTACTGTTCTGCATCCAATACAGAAATGCTTTCACCCACTCCTGCAGATCATTTTTGTCTTTTGAACTCCAGTATTTGCTGCCCTCAATCAATTTTGCTCCGTTCAGGGCATACATTACAGACCGTGCATCAAGAATACCTGTCCCTCTCAGGATTGTCATACCTGGCACATATTGAGCATATACCATATTGGTATTCATGCCGGTTACAGGATCCAGGAACCACTCTCTCAGTATTTCCGATGTACGTTTTGCATACTTATCCTTTCCTGTAATGTAAAAAAGCATTCCCAAAGTTGTTACGGCAGTTTCCATCTCTGTAATCTTACGGTAATCATATTCTTCGAGTTCCGGATTTGACTTGCCATCAAAACGGATATATGGCAACCCGTCCTTTTTTTCAGGATCGGGCCACCAATATCTCGAAAGACTCATATAATCACGAGGGTCCTTGCTGGGTGCAATTTTTTTCTTGTCTGTCACAATATTGAAGGGTCTTCCGTCAAAATATTTTTCTGAGGACTCTATAATTGAACTGACATAAGGGAAAACCCTTGCATCCATATCTGTGTATGCTTTTTTTAAATTTACTATCCGTTGGTCATTCCATGTTATGGTATTCTGAGCAGAGAGACTCAATTGGAGCAATACCATTGAAATGACCACGAATAATAACCTTTTTGCATGTCTCTTCATTAATATAGCTTGGTCATGTTAAGAGGTATCGGTAACAAAATGTTGGCTTCGGACATTGGCTGAGGAGCCCTTCCCTGTGTATAGCTCTTGTAGAAGTTCTCATTTGCAAATTGGGTATTCAATGTATTTACAACATATTGATTACCTTCACGTAACATATCGTAAAACCTCTGATTTTCAAAAGCCAGCTCCAGACGACGCTCTTCAATTATTGCTGTATGCATTGTTGCTTTGCTGCTGGTTGCAGCAACATCCAGATTAGGAAGACCTGCACGTGTACGAATAGCGTTGACATAAGTTCTTGCAGAATTCTGGTCATTGTCGGTACCGTCGTTAAGCGCTTCGGCATACATCAGAAGAACATCGGCATAACGAATAACCGGCCAGTCAGTTTCGGCATCATTCAGTATAAGTACCGCTGTTGGTGACTCCCAGTATTTTGCTGTCCACCATACTTTGTTGTTGAAAAATGATACAGAGACTGCGTTTCGTTTATCTGTAAGATTGCGGACAGTTGAAATTGGGTCAATAGGAGTTCCGCCTGAAGTATAACTCCATGTTGTAACGTTCCCTAGTTTTTCGGTGATTCCTTCTGTAGGAGTGTTGTAGCCCATACCATTACCTACAACTATAGTAGCTGAAGAGTTACGTGCCGCAAAATAGTTAACGAAAGGTGAGCCGATTCCCAGACCACCGGCCTTGAATCTTACAGCAAAAAGAATCTCCTTGTTCATCTCGTTGCTGGTTGCAAATATCAGATTATAGGCAACTAATCCTGCTGTGCCATAATCCTGGACAATCGGTTGAAGATTTGTCTTGACAGCGGCATAGTTCTTTTTTGTCAGATATACCTTTGCAAGAAGGGCCTTAGCCGCATAAATTGTAGCACGTCCGATTTCTGCTGTTGGCTGTTTTGTAACTCCAGCAGTGGTTGAAAAAGTAGGGTAAGGGAGTTTGCCTGCAGGTGATGCTGCAAATTCAAGATCTTCAATAATTTTAGCGTATATGGCATCGACAGAGCTTTTAGTCATTTTCAATGCATCTTCTCCGGTAATTGGTTCTGTAACCAGCCACACCTCTCCAAAAAGTCTGGTGAGATTGAAATACATCATTGAACGTATAAACAACAATTCTGATTTGTACTTGGCTTTTGTGTCGGGATCACTTACATTGTCTATAGCTGCAAGCAGAGTATTGCAACGCGAAATTACCTTATAGGCCGGAACCCAGCAAAAATCAAAAATAAACTTATCCTGAGCGGTTGCAGTCATATGGTCAAGACGACGAAGTTCCTCGTTATTAGCATCAGATGACGATGTAGATTCAAGATGAGCATTATCTGAACGGAGTTCGCTAAAGCGCCACTCCTCCTTAACTACATCCATCAAACCATTGTAACAGGCAATTATTCCTGTTCCAATCTCCTTTGTGTTTTTATAGTAGACATCTTCACTCATTGCAGACTCTGGCAAATAATCCAGCTTGCAAGAGTTCATCAATACCATAATGCTTAATATAAGCAATTTATATATATTATTTTTCATAATCATTAATTGTAAAGTTTATAATGAAACATTAAGTCCAAAAGAGATGGTTCTCTGGAGTGGGAACCCCCCACGTGAGTAGCCATCTACAAGAGGTGAATTATAAGCATTAGTTGGTTTTGTACGAGCCTCAGGATTAACAAGTCTCAAACCTTTTGCTGTGAGGAAGAACAGGTTTTGCCCAGAAACATAAGCTCTTAATGATTTCATGCCAATCTTTTTAGCATATTTAGATTTAAGAGTGAATCCAAGTGTTACTTCACGAAGAGCCGCATATGATGCATCTTCAAGCACGTAATCTGTCCACATCCAGTTAATACCACCACTGCTTACAGGAGTCACTCCGTCGCCTTGTACACCGTCGCACAACCATGCACTGGCATAATTATAATTCTTTACATATCTGCGTGTCTCTACATAGTTAATGTCACCATTCATAATCTTACCCCCTTGAGAACCTTGAATAAGTAATGAAAGGTCAAAACTCTTGTATTTGAAAGTATTTGTAATACCCCATGTAAAATCAGGAAAAGGAGAGCCTGATACAACCCTGTCATTCTGGTCAAGTATTTTGTTACCATCATCCCAAACCTGCAAAGATCCACCTGCTGCTCCCGAAATTCCCGATGCAACAGCATCGGCCTGAGTCTTGTATATTCCCAGTACTTTAAATTGATAGTACTGAATTGCAGGTTGACCAACTATGGCGGCATACCCTTCATTTCTTTCACCAAGCTGAAGATTAAAAGTCTGAGTTCCGCCCAGGCTAAGCAGTTTATTCTTATTTGCTGCAATGTTGAATGCTGTCTGCCATGTAAAGTCCTTTTTTCTAATATTGTATGTATCTACTTCTATTTCAATACCTTGATTGCGCACTTTCCCAACATTGTTCCAATAGTTCAGAGAACCTGTAATAGATGGAATATCCTGTTGTAAAAGAAGGGCCTTAGTCTCCGAATTATAGTAATCTACGGTCCCGTTTAGTCTGCCGTCAAAGAACGAAAAGTCGAGACCGGCGTTTATTTCATTTGTCTGTTCCCATGTGAGTGAACGATTACCAAGAGTAGGATTTGTATTTATAAATCCCGGAGTTACAGTGCCCGTACCTGAACCCAAAGGATAGTTTACTAAGCTTAATGTGTTGTATGCTGCGTAGTTGGCAATATTATTGTTTCCTGTAACACCATAACTTCCACGAAGTTTCAGACGATCTATCCATGTTATGTTTTTCATGAATCCCTCTTCGGTAATTCTCCAGCCAACCGAAACAGATGGGAAATACCCGTAACGGTTATTCGGACCGAATTTTGAACTACCGTCTGCCCGCCAGCTTGCCGACAACAGATATTTGTCTGCATAGCTGTAATTTATACGTGCCAGATAAGATACCATTGCAATGCTCTCACTGAATGTCTGTGTCTGAATATTTCCATTGGCATCCTTTTGTGTGATGGCTGTTGCTGCATTGAAAGTAGAGACATAGTCATTGCCAAAAGTGCCTGCAATGGACGCTGTCCTGTGTTTCGTGAGGTTAGATGTAAAACCGGCAAGGAGGTTGAAACTGTGTTTCCCTATGTTCTTATTATATGTCAATGTATTTTCCGACAACAAGTCAATCAGCAAATCATTTTTGTATGTACCATTAGCCAGGTCACCAGGCTTTAAACCATCTGATTTAATAAAATAGTCCTGACCCATATATGCCATATAGAAACCGTTGGATGTCCTGAATGTAAGATCTTTTGTAAAATTGATATTAATGTATGAATTTGTGTTCAAGCTATAGTTCTCTTCTATAAAAGATGTTTTATCTGCTATGTTTATAGGGCTGTTATCGGATGTGTTCCATGGAGTTGCGTTTGTAATAACTGTACCATCCAACAGAGTATAGTTCAATCCGGAGAAATCGGCTCCCATTGCATAGTCGCCTACCTTCTTTGCAAATGCAGGCTTTTGCCCTGTGATAAAAGCGATACTTTCCGGAGTATGGTAAACAGGCATCCAGTCACCGGTGCGGATAAGGTTGTTATACCAGCCACCCGATGAATTTGAAGGACGTTGCCTCTTTGTATATTGAGGAGTCAATGAAACGCCTATCTCAATATATTTTGATAGTTTTGCAT
>CAZREC010000071.1:0-13013 GCA_964599025.1 uncultured Muribaculaceae bacterium
CACATCACGGGGTGTTCGACCTCTCCTATTTCAGATGCATTCCAAACCTTATAATATCTGCACCAATAAACGAGAAAGAGCTTAGAAACCTGCTATATTCAGCGCAGTCTACGGAATATGGATCAACAGTAATAAGGTATCCCAGAGGGCACGGCGAAGGTCTGGACTGGAAGGGAGAGTTCAAAAAGACGGAAATGGGAAAAGCAAACCTTCTGACAGACGGAGAAAACATTGCCATGCTAAGTATCGGGACAATCGGTAACAGAGTTGCCGGAGCTGTCCTCAGGGCTCGTGATCAAGGTATCTCTGTGATGCATTATGACATGCGTTTTCTAAAACCGCTTGACAAGGAAGCACTGAAAAATGCAACTGAAAAATGCAAAACCATAATTACCGTAGAAGACGCATCGGTAATCGGAGGTCTTTTTTCTGCCGTCAGCGAGTACGTTGCATCAGGAGCCCTTGCTGTCAAGGTAATCGGTCTCGGGGTTCCGGACAGGTTCATCGAACAAGGAACAATCCCGGAGCTGCAGGCTGAGTGTGGATACGATGAAAACAGCATTTACAAAACAATACTGAATGTCGCACAAGGAACACAATCATAAAGATATAAAGAACTTCAAGGAGTTTAGGTACCATAAGGAGACCAAACATAAGAGAAGAATTTCTGACCATGAGACCAAAAGGCTCGATGCAGTGTTCACCCATCCTTTCTGGGGGCTCCTTATATTTATATTCATAATATGGCTGATTTTCTTCTGTACTTTCCGTCTCGGAGCATATCCACAGGCAGGAATTGAATGGCTGATGGATAGTGGAGCAGCACTCATCCACAGAAATCTGTCCGAAGGGTGGATAAACGATTTCCTGAGTCAGGGTGTGATAATGGGAGTAGGAAGCGTACTAGCTTTTCTCCCAAACATACTTATTCTGTTTTTCTTCCTTTCGCTGCTTCAGGAGACAGAATATCTCCCGAGGGCAGCTACAATAATGGACAAATACATGCACCGTATAGGTTTGCACGGAAGCTCCTTCATACCTCTTCTTATGGGTTTTGGATGTAACGTTCCTGCAATCATGGCCACCAGAACAATAAAGAGAAAGTCCGACAGGATACTTACAATGCTCATGATACCATATATACCATGCAGTGCAAGAATACCTACTTTTCTTTTGTTTTCCGGAATCTTTTTCCCGCAAAATCAGGTTCTCGCACTAAGCTTGCTCTACTTCGGGGGAATACTGACAGGAGTTCTTATGGCAATTATATTCAAAAAGATATTCTTTAATTTTGGAATAAAAGACTACGATATTCCACTCCCTTTATACAGAAAACCCTCATTAAAAGGTTCTGCCATACATATGTGGGATGCTGCGTGGCAATACATGAAAAAAATTGGTACAGTAGTTCTGCTTGCAGTAATAATTGTATGGGCACTCGACTATTTTCCGCTTAAGGACAAGGATAAACCCGACGTTAACCGTGTATCCTATCTTGAACAATTCGGAAAGGTTGTTCAGCCAGCCTTGTCCCCCCTTGGATTCGACTGGAAAATGAGTGTGAGCCTCGTTACCGGAATTACAGCTAAAGAATTTATAATAAGTACGCTGGGAGTTGTTTACCATGCCGACGATGAACGTCACACAAAAGTCAGGGCAAATACCTCATTAATGAGCAGGATAAAGGAAGAAAAAGTCTTTAACAAAGCAAATGCTCTCTCTTTTATGATATTTGCACTTCTGTACATGCCATGCGTGGCAACGGCATATACAATAAGGAAAGAGACGAATACCTGGAAATGGGCATTGCTATCAATTTTCTCTACTATTGCAGTTGCCTGGATAGCAGGGTTTTTTGCATACAGAATAGGGCTTATCGTATTTATGTAGACATTTTTTGATTATTTGATAATTTTTTTTGGAGTTTAAGCAAAAACCTATATCTTTGCAGTCCCTTAAATGAAAAAGGGGTTAGGCAACAATGCCGATGTAGCTCAGTTGGCCAGAGCAGCTGATTTGTAATCAGCTGGTCGGGGGTTCGAATCCCTCCATCGGCTCTTAGTTTTTTGAAGAAATGTAATAATGGGGAGATACCAAAGTGGCCAACTGGGGCAGACTGTAAATCTGCTGGCTTACGCCTTCGTAGGTTCGAATCCTGCTCTCCCCACTATTTTTTTATTGCGGAAGTAGCTCAGTTGGTAGAGCATCAGCCTTCCAAGCTGAGGGTCGCGAGTTCGAACCTCGTCTTCCGCTCTTAGTAAGCCAGTGTAGCTCAGAGGTAGAGCGCTTCCTTGGTAAGGAAGAGGCCATGGGTTCAATTCCCATCACCGGCTCTACAAGTGTGTAAATAATTCATTATAAATTAAATTCTATTATTATGGCAAAAGAAACTTACAAAAGGGACAAGCCGCACGTAAACATCGGAACCATTGGTCACGTTGACCATGGCAAAACTACCTTGACTGCTGCTATCACAATGGTTTTAGCACGTAAAGGTCTTTCTGAGGTCCGTACATTTGATTCTATCGACAACGCTCCTGAAGAAAAAGAGCGCGGTATTACTATCAACACTGCACACATTGAGTATCAAACTGCTTCACGTCACTACGCACACGTAGACTGTCCGGGACACGCTGACTATGTTAAGAACATGGTAACAGGTGCTGCTCAGATGGACGGTGCCATTATCGTTGTAGCTGCAACTGATGGTCCAATGCCTCAGACACGTGAACACATTCTTCTTGCCCGTCAGGTAAACGTTCCTAAGATCGTTGTTTTCCTGAACAAAGTTGACATTGTTGACGATCCTGAAATGATAGACCTAGTTGAAATGGAAGTTCGCGAGCTGTTAAGCTTCTACAAATATGATGGTGACAACGCTCCTGTAATCCGTGGTTCGGCACTTGGTGCTCTTAACGGTGACCCTCAGTGGGAAGCTAAGGTTATGGAACTTATGGATGCTGTTGACTCATATATTCCAATTCCTCCTCGTGAAAATGAAAAACCATTCCTTATGCCTGTTGAGGACGTATTCTCAATCACTGGTCGTGGTACAGTTGCAACTGGTCGTATTGAAACAGGTGTTATCAAGACAGGTGAGGAAATCCAGGTTATCGGTCTTGGTGAAGAGCCAAGAAAATCAGTTGTTACAGGTGTTGAGATGTTCCGTAAGATACTTGACAGAGGTGAAGCTGGTGATAACGTTGGTCTTCTTCTTCGCGGTATTGACAAAAAAGACATCAAACGTGGTCAGGTTATTGCCAAACCAGGTACTATCACTCCTCATAAGATGTTCAAGGCTGAGATCTACGTTCTTAAGAAAGACGAAGGTGGCCGTCACACTCCTTTCCACAACAGGTATCGTCCTCAGTTCTTTATCCGTACACTGGATATTACAGGAGAGATCATGCTTCCGGAAGGAACAGAGATGGTAATGCCAGGTGATAACGTTACAATTAAAGTTGAACTAATCTATCCGGTAGCTATCAACCAAGGTTTGCGTTTTGCAATCCGCGAAGGTGGCCGTACAGTTGGAGCAGGTCAGGTAACAGAGATCCTAGACTAATTACAACAAGTCAGTCAACCTTAACGGGGTGACTGACTTGATATTTTAGGGGCATAGTTCAAGGGTAGAATAGCGGTCTCCAAAACCGTTGATGGGAGTTCGAATCTCTCTGCCCCTGCAATACTGGGGGTTACGATCCAGTAGTAAATAATCCGGATGAGACAGAAAATGCTTCCTTTGTTTCAGACGATAATCAAAAAAAAATGAACAAGATTAAGTTGTATCTTCAAGAATCGTACATTGAACTGGTGAAAAAAGTTAGTTGGCCTTCATGGAGTCAGCTGCAAGGTTCGGCTATCGTTGTTATGATAGCTTCACTTATTTTTGCTTTGGTCATTTTTGCTATGGACCTTGGGTTCAGAAACATTATGACTTTTATTTACAAGATGTTGTACTAAACTTATGAGTGAAATTTCCAAAAAATGGTATGTCATCAGAGCTGCCGGTGGAAAGGAGAAGAAAGCTAAGGAGTACATAGAGAACGAGATCAAGAGATTGAATCTCCAGGACTATGTTTCCCAGGTTCTCATTCCCACAGAGAAAATTTACCAGGTAAAAAATGGTAAAAAAGTGAGCATGGAGAGAATTTTCTATCCGGGCTACATTCTCATTGAAGCAGCACTGACCGGAGAGATTCAACATCTCATAAGGAACCTGCCCCATGTTTCGGGCTTTCTGACAGAAAAAGCTGGAAAAGACAAAGAACCTGTTCCACTTCGTGTGTCTGAAGTCAACCGCATTTTAGGACGCGTAGACGAGCTTGTAGATATGGAGGAAGAGAATATCACTCCTTTCATCACAGGAGAAGCTGTAAAGGTTATAGATGGTCCTTTCAATGGTTTCGACGGAACTGTTGAAGAGATAATCGAAGACAAGAAAAAGCTGAAGGTTATGGTGAAAATTTTTGGAAGGAAAACTCTTTTGGAGTTAAATTTTGTTCAAGTAGTAAAAGAATAAACAATAAACATTATGGCTAAAGAAGTTGCCGCTCTCATTAAATTGCAGATTAAAGGCGGCGCAGCTAATCCCTCACCACCGGTAGGGCCCGCTTTGGGTTCGAAGGGTGTAAACATAATGGATTTTTGCAAGCAGTTCAACGCTCGCACCCAAGATAAGGCAGGTAAGATATTACCGGTCATTATCACTGTTTACAGCGATAAGTCTTTTATATTTATCGTAAAACAACCCCCCGTTGCCGTACAGTTGAAAGAGGCTGCGAAGATCCAGTCAGGATCTGCCGAACCTAACAGAAAAAAGGTAGGCTCTGTCACTTGGGAACAAATCCGTGCTATAGCAACAGATAAAATGCCCGATATGAACGCTTTTACCCTTAAGTCGGCCATGTCTATGGTTGCGGGTACAGCAAGAAGTATGGGTATTACTGTTTCAGGAGCATTCCCCGACGATGTTAACTAATAAATCCTGCGAAAATGAGTAAGCTAACAAAAAATCAAAAAGTAGTATACGCAAAGGTAGACCCTTCTAAACAGTATAAGTTGGCTGAAGCTTGTGATTTGGTAAAAGAACTCTCTTTCACCAAATTTGATGCTTCCGTTGATATTGCTGTCCGTTTAGGAGTAGACCCCCGTAAAGCGAACCAGATGGTACGCGGCGTCGTAACTCTTCCTCATGGAACAGGCAAGACAGTTCGCGTATTGGTACTATGTACTCCGGACAAGGAAGCAGAGGCCAGAGAGGCCGGTGCTGACATGGTCGGACTTGACGACTATATTGAGAAAATCAAGAATGGCTGGACAGATATAGATGTAATCATTTGTACCCCATCGGTGATGGCTAAAATAGGTGCAATTGGTCGTATCCTTGGTCCACGCGGTTTGATGCCAAACCCTAAAACAGGTACTGTTACCAAGGATGTTGGTAAAGCTGTCACCGAGGTAGAAGCCGGTAAGATAGACTTTAAGGTTGACAAACAAGGTATTGTACATGCAAATATAGGCAAGGTTTCATTCCCTTCTTCATCTCTTACAGAGAATGCGATAGAATTCTTGAATACTGTTGTCAAATTAAAACCTCAGGCATTGAAGGGAACTTATGTAAGGAGCATCTTTTTGTCTTCTACAATGAGCCCTGGTATAAATATCGATAGCAAGACTATAAGTGCTGCTGAATAATAAATATGTTTTATGAAAAAAGAGGAAAAAAAACAAATTATTGAGAGTCTGGCAGCACAATTAGAGCAAACACCTAATTTCTATTTAACTGATATATCTGGCTTAAATGCAGATAAAACAGCAAAATTACGTCGTGCTTGCTTTGAAAAGCAGATCAAGCTGGTTGTTGTTAAAAACACCCTTCTTCGTAAAGCTTTGGAAAAAATGGCCTTGACTGACGCTGAGTTACTATTCCCTGTACTCGAAGGTCCTACAGCAGTTATGTTCACAGAGGCAGCAAATGCCCCTGCAAAACTGATTCAGGAGTTTGGCAAGAAAAATGGCAAACCTGTCCTTAAAGGAGCTTTGGTACAAGAATGCGCCTATGTTGGTGAAAATCAGCTTGACGCATTGGTATCTATTAAATCACGCGAAGAACTTATCGGTGACATTATCGGTCTTCTTCAATCACCTGTCAACAATGTTATCTCTGCACTTCAATCGAATGCAGGCGGTAAGATTGCAGGTATTGTAAAGACCCTATCAGAAAAAGAATAAAAGAATTTTAAACGTTTTAAAAATTTATAACCATGGCAGATATCAAAAAATTTGCAGAAGAATTAGTTAACCTGTCTGTAAAAGATGTACAAGAATTGGCAAAAATCCTTAAAGATGAATATGGAATTGAACCTGCAGCAGCTGCCGTAGCTGTTGCCGCTCCTGCCGCTGCTGCTGCAGCTGTTGAAGTTGAACAGACTCAGTTCGATGTTATCCTTATTTCAGCTGGTCAGGCTAAACTACAAATCGTTAAAGCTGTAAAAGAAATTACAGGTTTAGGTTTGAAAGAGGCTAAAGACTTAGTTGATCAGGCTCCTAAGGCAATTAAGGAAAAAGTTTCCAAAGCAGAAGCAGAACAAGTAAAAGCTCAGTTAGAAGAGGCAGGCGGAGAAGTTGAAGTTAAATAACTCCAAAATCCCGTTTATCGGGCACACTAACAGGTTTAGAGCCATTTAAGGCTCTAAGCCTTTTTGTCGTTATTTTAGAATATTTTCAACCAATCCACAAACAATGTCGCAAAAAACAAATAATCAGCGGATTACATTCGCGACTTCCAAAGCCCTCCTGGATTATCCAGATTTCTTAGAGGTGCAGCTGAAGTCTTTCAAGGATTTCTTCCAACTTGAAACTACTCCGGAGAATCGTAAGAACGAAGGCCTTTTCAAGGTTTTTCAGGAAATCTTCCCTATTACAGATACCCGTAATAATTTTGTTCTTGAGTTTATTGACTATTTTATTGACCCCCCTCGCTATTCAATCGAGGAGTGTTTGGAAAGAGGTTTAACATATAGCGTTCCTCTTAAGGCAAAACTCAAGTTGTTCTGTACAGACCCGGAACATGAAGATTTCGATACGGTTATTCAGGATGTTTATCTCGGGACAATCCCGTACATGACCCCAAGAGGAACATTTGTAATCAATGGTTCAGAAAGAATTGTAGTGTCACAGTTACACCGTTCACCAGGTGTGTTCTTCGGACAAAGTGTGCACGCAAACGGAACCAAACTATATTCAGCACGAATTATCCCGTTCAAGGGATCGTGGATCGAATTTGCAACAGACATCAACAATGTGATGTATGCATATATCGACAGAAAGAAAAAATTGCCTGTTACAACCCTGCTCAGAGCAATCGGTTATGAAAGTGATAAGGATATCCTTGACATTTTCGGCCTTGCCAATGAGATAAAAGTGACTAAGGCCAACATTAAAAAATGCCTGGGAAGCAAGCTTGCAGCCAGAGTGTTAAAGACATGGAACGAGGATTTCGTGGATGAGGATACCGGAGAGGTAGTTTACATTGAGAGAAACGAAATCGTTCTTGACCGTGAGACAGTTCTGGATGAGCATCACTTAGATATTATTCTTGAATCGGGTGTAAGCACTATCCTTGTTCATAAGGAAGAGGCAAACATCAGTGATTTCGCCATTATACACAATACATTACAAAAAGACCAGTGTAACTCTGAGAAAGAGGCAGTCTTCTATACATACAGACAGCTTCGTAACTCTGAACCACCGGATGAGGCCACTGCAAGAGATGTAATTGACAAATTATTCTTTTCAGATAAGAGGTATGACCTCGGTGAGGTGGGAAGATACAGGTTGAACCGCAAACTCAACCTTACAACTTCCGATGAAACCCGGGTGCTTACAAAAGCAGATATTATTGAAATTATACGTTACCTTATTCAGCTTATCAATTCGAAAGCAACCGTTGACGATATTGACCACTTGAGTAACCGTCGTATAAGGACAGTAGGCGAACAACTTGCCAATCAGTTCAGTGTAGGTCTTTCCCGTATGGCACGTACTATCAGGGAGAGAATGAATGTAAGGGACAATGAGGTCTTCACTCCTATCGACCTTATTAATGCAAAAACCCTTTCATCTGTAATTAACTCGTTCTTCGGAACTAGTCAGCTGTCACAGTTCATGGACCAGACCAACCCTCTAGCCGAGATGACCCACAAGCGTCGTCTTTCAGCTTTGGGACCAGGCGGTCTTTCGAGAGACAGAGCAGGTTTTGAGGTTCGCGACGTTCACTATACCCACTATGGACGGCTTTGTCCGCTAGAGACTCCTGAGGGACCTAACATCGGTCTTATATCGTCTCTTTGCGTTTATGCCAAGATCAACGATCTGGGATTCATTGAGACTCCTTACCGCAAGGTAGAAAACGGTGTTGTTGACATGACCGTGAAAGGTTGTGTTTACATGAGTGCAGAGGAAGAAGAGGAGAAGATGGTAGCTCAGGCAAACGTACATATAGATGAAAACGGAAATATGACCGACGAGAGGATCAAGTGCCGTTTTGAAGCGGACTATCCTGTTGTAGGCAAAGAGAATGTCAACCTGGTTGATGTGTCTCCTAACCAGATTGCTTCTATAGCTGCATCACTGATTCCTTTCCTTGAACATGACGACGCAAACCGTGCCCTGATGGGATCAAACATGATGCGCCAGGCAGTTCCGCTAATCAAGCCTGAAGCTCCTATTGTTGGTACAGGTCTTGAAGGACCGGTTGTAAAAGACTCAAGGACCCAGATCAATGCCAAAGGCAAGGGAGAGGTTGTTTATGTTGATGCACGTGAGATTCATGTAAAATATGAACAAACAGAAAGCGAGCGATTTGTAAGCTTCGACCCTGAGATTACAGTATACAAGCTTCCACTATACAGAAAGACTAACCAGAATACATCCATAACCCTGAAACCTATTGTAAGAAAGGGAGAAAAGGTAGTTGCCGGTCAGATAATGACCGATGGTTATGCAACCCAGAATGGTGAACTTGCATTGGGACGCAACCTTAAAGTGGCATTCATGCCATGGAAGGGATATAACTTTGAAGATGCCATCGTTTTGTCTGAAAGGCTTTTGAGAGAAGACGTGTTTACCTCTATACATGTAGACGAATATATAATGGAGGTCCGCGATACCAAACGTGGTATGGAGGAGCTTACATCTGATATTCCTAACGTAAGTGAAGAGGCAACAAAGGATCTTGATGAAAACGGTATCATAAGAATAGGTGCAAACATCGAACCCGGTGATATCCTTATCGGAAAGATAACCCCTAAAGGCGAAAGTGATCCTTCTCCGGAAGAGAAACTGCTACGGGCAATCTTCGGCGACAAGGCCGGTGATGTTAAGGATGCCTCTTTAAAGGCATCTCCATCATTGAGAGGAACCATAATTGAAAAGAGACTATTCTCAAGAGTAGCAAAAGAGAACAACAAGAAAGGAAAATCTGTTTCAAAAAATCAGATACAGCACGCAGAGGAGAACTTTAACAGAAAAGCTGCAATTCTACGTCAGAACTTCCTTGAAAGGCTCTTCTCGATTCTTGAGGGCAAAACTTCTCAGGGTATCAGCGACCTTTATGGAGTAGAAATAATTGGCAAGAATGCCGATTTCAAATATGATGTAATTGAAAAGATTGATTACGAAAATATCAATCCTGTTAAATGGACAGCAGACAAAAATACAAACAACCTTATCAAGCAACTGATAAACAATTATCTTATTGCTCATAAGGAGTATGATGCCGAGCTAAAGAGAATCAAGTACAATCTTACAATTGGTGATGAGCTGCCAACAGGTATAATGCAATTAGCCAAGGTATACGTTGCCAAAAAGAGAAAGATAAAGGTTGGAGATAAAATGGCAGGACGTCACGGAAACAAAGGTATTGTAGCCAAAGTTGTAAGAGACGAGGATATGCCTTTCCTTGAGGACGGAACTACAGTTGATATAGTTCTTAACCCTCTGGGTGTACCTTCCCGTATGAACCTTGGTCAGATATACGAAACTGTTCTGGGTTGGGCAGGAGCAGAACTAGGTCAGCGTTTCAGTACTCCTATCTTTGACGGAGCAACGCTGGACGAGATCTGTGACTTCACAAGCAAGGCAGGTGTTCCTAGATTTGGCAAATCATACCTGCGTGACGGAGGAACCGGAGAACTCTTCGACCAGCCTGCAACTGTAGGTGTGATCTACATGCTTAAACTCGGACACATGGTTGATGACAAAATGCACGCCCGTTCAATTGGTCCTTACTCTCTTATTACTCAACAGCCACTTGGTGGTAAAGCACAATTTGGTGGTCAGAGGTTCGGAGAGATGGAGGTATGGGCACTTGAGGCATTTGGTGCTGCCAATATCCTTCAGGAGATCCTTACAATCAAGTCTGACGACGTAGTTGGAAGATCCAGGGCTTATGAAGCAATTGTTAAGGGCGACCCTATGCCGACACCTGGCATACCGGAGTCTCTGAATGTATTGCTCCATGAACTACGTGGTCTGGGACTCAGCGTTACACTGGACTAATTTGTTAATAGTATTTGAAAATTTGATAACACAATAATATGTCTTTCAAAAAAGAGATTAAGGTTAAAAGCAATTTCAACCAAATTACTATCGGCTTAGCTTCGCCGGAGGAGATCCTGGAGAAATCCTCAGGTGAAGTCTTAAAGCCAGAAACAGTAAACTATCGTACCTATAAACCGGAGAGGGATGGTCTCTTCTGCGAACGTATTTTTGGTCCTTATAAGGACTACGAATGTCATTGCGGAAAATACAAGAGAATCCGCTATCGTGGAATTATTTGTGACCGATGCGGTGTTGAAGTAACTGAGAAAAAGGTACGTCGCGAGAGAATGGGTCATATAAACCTTACTGTGCCTGTTGCTCATATCTGGTACTTTCGCTCAACTCCAAACAAGATAGGGTACCTTCTTGGTATTCCATCAAAAAAGCTTGAGGGTATTATCTATTATGAGCGCTACGTTGTAATACAGCCGGGTATAAAAGAGAAAGATGGTATTAAGACAAATGACTTCCTGACAGAAGACGAATATCTTAATATCCTAGACTCCCTTCCAAGAGAGAACCAGCTACTGGATGACTCGGATCCTAATAAATTCCTTGCAGGAATGGGAGCCGATGCCATTTATAAGATGCTGGCAAGAATAAATCTTGACGAACTCTCTTATGAACTCCGGCACAAGACTGAAACAGAGACATCACAGCAAAGAAAAGCTGATGCACTTAAGAGACTTAGTGTAGTTGAAGCTTTTCGTGAATCAAAGGAGATAAATAATCCGGAATGGATGATTATGAAAGTCATCCCTGTGATCCCTCCTGAGCTTCGTCCATTGGTTCCATTGGATGGTGGTCGCTTTGCAACATCTGACTTAAATGACCTTTACCGCCGGGTAATCATTCGCAACAACCGTTTAAAGAGACTTATCGAGATTAAGGCCCCTGAGGTTATTCTGAGGAACGAGAAGAGGATGCTTCAGGAGGCAGTCGATTCACTTTTTGACAACTCCCGTAAATCCAATGCAGTAAAAACAGAGGCAAACCGCACACTTAAATCATTATCAGACAGCTTAAAAGGTAAACAAGGACGTTTCCGCCAGAACCTTTTGGGTAAAAGGGTAGACTACTCTGCTCGTTCGGTAATTGTTGTCGGACCTGAGTTGAAGATGCACGAGTGTGGTATTCCAAAAGATATGGCAGCAGAGCTTTTCAAACCTTTTGTGATCAGGAAACTGATCGAAAGAGGAATTGTAAAGACTGTAAAATCGGCAAAAAAAATTGTAGACAGGAAAGATCCTGTAATATGGGATATTCTAGAAAATGTAATGAAGGGTCACCCGGTTCTGTTGAATCGTGCCCCTACCCTGCACAGGCTCGGTATCCAGGCTTTCCAGCCTAAACTTATTGAGGGAAAAGCCATTCAGCTCCATCCTCTTTCATGTACCGCATTCAACGCCGACTTTGACGGTGACCAGATGGCAGTCCACCTGCCGCTTGGTAATGCAGCAATTCTGGAGGCACAGCTACTTATGCTTGGTTCTCATAACATTCTGAACCCTGCTAACGGTGCCCCTATTACTGTACCTTCACAGGACATGGTTCTTGGTCTCTATTATATTACCAAATCACGTCCGGGAGTAAAGGGTGAAGGAATGAAGTTCTATGGTCCGGAAGAGGTTGTAATTAGCAACAACGAAGGCAGATTAGCTCTTCATGCCGAGATTGAGGTACGTTTACCTAAAGACTTTATGGATCTTTCAAAAGGCTATGCACTCAGAAAGACAACTGCCGGAAGAATCCTGTTTAATCAGGTAGTTCCAAAGGAGGTTGGTTATATCAATGAAGTTCTTACGAAAAAATCCTTGAGGGATATTATCGGAAATGTACTAAAGGTAGCCGGTGTGGCAAGAACTGCACAGTTCCTTGACGATATTAAAGAGATCGGTTATATGATGGCATTCAGGGGAGGTCTTTCATTCAACCTTGATGATGTTATCATTCCTGCAGAAAAACAGGGACTTGTAGAAGAGGGTTACAAGGCCGTTGAGAATATTATGTTCTCTTACAATAATGGTCTTATAACCAACAATGAGAGATATAACCAGATTATTGATATATGGACAACCACCAACTCACGGCTTACAAACATAGTCGAGAAGAGGATCGCAGAAGACAATCAGGGATTCAACCCTGTTTATATGATGCTTCACTCTGGTGCCCGTGGATCAAAAGAGCAGATCCGTCAGCTCTCAGGTATGCGTGGTCTTATGGCCAAGCCTCAGAAGTCAGGTTCATCAAGTGCAGAGATTATCGAAAATCCAATCTTATCCAACTTCAAGGAGGGTCTTTCTGTACTTGAGTACTTTATATCTACCCACGGTGCCAGAAAGGGTCTTGCCGACACAGCTCTTAAGACTGCCGACGCAGGTTACCTGACACGCCGTCTTGTTGACGTA
>CAZREC010000072.1:0-12736 GCA_964599025.1 uncultured Muribaculaceae bacterium
TGTCAGGAAAAGGAAGGATATGCCGTTTACATGGATAATATTCCTGTTCGGACTTTTTATACTTGCATGCGGTACTACTCATATTATGCATGTTATTGGCCTGTGGTGGCCGGTAAACTGGGGCCAGGCTACTGTAGATTCCATTTGTGCACTAATTTCAATAGCTACGGCAGTTGCAGTGTGGCCCGTTTTACCGAAGCTTTTATCCATCCCAAGTCCTGCTCAGCTCAAGAAGGTTAACATTGAGTTGCAGAAAGCCTATGACGAAGTTGAGATACGAGTAAAGGAACGTACCGAAGAGCTCATGATAGCAAACAAGGCTTTAAGAGAAGAAATTATAGAGCACAAAAGGGATGAAGAGGAGATAAGAAGGCTTAATGAAGAGCTTGAACAAAGGGTGATTCAGCGAACAGCTCAACTTGAGGCAATTAACAAGGAACTGGAATCGTTCAGCTATTCGGTCTCTCACGACCTTCGTGCGCCATTAAGGCATATCAGCGGATTTGCAGATATGCTGTCTGAAGATGCAAAAGATTTATTGGCAGAAAAACACCAACATTATCTGACAGTTATAAACGAATCAGCCAAAAAAATGGGTGTTCTTATTGATGATCTGCTAAATTTTTCAAGAACAGGCAGGACGGAAATGAAAATGACATCTTTTAATATGAACGAACTGCTTCAGGAGGTTCTTAAACAGATAAAACCGGCTTGTGCAGACAGAAAGATAGACTGGAAGATTACAAAATTACCAGTTGTTACAGGAGATTATAATTTATTACGACAGGTTTGGATCAATCTGCTTGATAATGCTGTAAAATATACAAGGACCAAGGATGATGCTGTAATAGATATTGATTGGAAAGAGGTGAATGATGAGTTTATTTTCTCTATAAAGGATAACGGGGTTGGTTTTGACATGAAGTATGCTTCAAAGCTCTTTGGTGTTTTTCAGCGGTTGCATACACTACAGGAGTTTGAAGGAACCGGGATAGGTCTGGCCAATGTTCGCCGGATAATTCTCAAACACGGAGGACGTACATGGGCAGAAGCGTTCCCTGACAAAGGAGCGACATTCTTTTTTACCATACCAATACATAAAAGGAGCACAAATGAATGAAGAAAAACATACTGATATTAAATTAAACATCCTCTCTCTGGAAGACAATATTCAGGATTTTGAGCTGATATGCGAAAATCTTAAAAACGCAGGTTTAGCTATGGATATTAAACGAGTCGAGAACAGAGGCGATTTTACAACGTCTGTCAAAAATAACAAGTATGATATTATTCTGGCTGATTTCAACTTGCCTGGATTCGATGCATTCGGGGCACTGGAAATATGTAACGTGATATGTCCCGATGTTCCATTTATCTGTGTATCCGGCTCTATTGGCGAGGAGACAGCAATAGAACTGATAAAAGAGGGGGCCGTAGATTATGTGCTGAAAGACAGACTGGTAAGGTTGCCTGTCGCAATAAGGCGAGCCCTCGATGAATCAAAGGAAAAAGAGATTAGACATTTGGCAGAAGAGTCACTCAAAGCAAAGATGGAGGAATTGCAACGCTTTCATGATCTGACAGTTGGAAGAGAACTTGCAATGATAGAACTAAAAAAAGAGGTAAACGAACTTCTCTTGAAGTCGGGACAACAGGAGAAGTATAAAATTGTAGGATAATAATATAAAACAGCCTTATGGAGATTGAAAATATAAAGATACTTGCTATTGATGACAATGATGACAACCTTCTGACATTATCTGCATTGATATATGAGTCGTTTCCGAGGGCAATTATGTTTACGGCCAATAGTGGAGAGAAGGGACTGATGCTGGCTGAGACAATGGACCCTGATGTGATTCTTCTGGATATAGTAATGCCTGGAATGGATGGTTATGAAGTATGCAAAAGGCTTAAATCCGACAGCAAGTTAAGTGAAATCCCTGTAGTTTTTGTCACTGCTCTGAGAAGTGACAAAGACAGCAGGATCAGGGCCCTTGAATGCGGAGCTGAAGCATTTATTACAAAACCTTTGGATTTATATGAACTTACTGCTCAGATAAAGGCAATGGTAAAGATAAAGACCGCCAATATCCGTAAACACGCAGAAAATGAGCTGCTCACAGCGTTAGTTGAAGCAAGGACCAGAGAGCTTAACGAAACCCATCTAGCAACACTCAATCTTTTGGAAGATTTAAGCAGTGAGAATATCGCGAGAAAAAAGAGTGAGGAGGCACTGCGAACAAGCGAGAGGCAGATCAGGACACTTTTTCAGACCATCCCCGATATGATATGGCTCAAGGACAAGGAGGGTGTATATCTGGCATGTAATACAATGTTTGAGCGTTTTTTCAATCATCCGGAATCAGAAATTTCAGGTAAAACCGATTATGACTTTGTCAGTAAGGAATTTGCCGATTTCTTTCGTGAAATGGACAGGTTAGCCATGGAAGCTGGTAAGCCGTCAGTAAATGAAGAGTGGATAACTTTTGGAAACGACGGACATCGTGCACTTCTTGAGACTATAAAGACTCCTGTCTATGGCTCAAAAGGAGAGCTAATTGGAGTATTAGGTATAGGACGTGATATAACACAGAGATACCAGGCAGAACAGGATCTGATTAAATCTAAAGAAAAAGCAGAGGAGAGCAATCGTCTCAAAACCTCATTTCTGGCAAATATTAGTCACGAAATACGTACTCCGCTAAATACCATTCTTGGATTTGCAGAAATGCTCAAAGAACCAGATCTTTCAAATGATGATATTAAGGAGTTTGTAGGCTTTATAGAGATGGGCGGGAAAAGAATGCTCAGTATAATAAACGATCTGATTGACATATCAAAAATTGAGGCCGGTCTCACCGAAATTAGTAATTCATCATACAATTTAAACGAACAAATAGATGATTTATATGGCTTTTTCAAACCAGAAGCGGACCACAAAAACATAACATTATTTGTTAATAAGGGATTGCCTGATAGTGACTCTGTAATCAACTCAGATAAGAGCAAGTTAGATGCAATTCTTATCAATCTCATTAAGAATGCACTTAAGTTTACATCTGTTGGAAAGATTGAAATAGGATACAAAAAAAAGGACTCCCTGATAGAGTTTTATGTTAAAGATACAGGAATCGGGATAAAACCGGAAAAGCAAAAAATAATTTTTGAAAGGTTCAGGCAAGGAAGCGAATCTGTTACGAGAAGCTTCGAGGGGTCCGGCCTTGGTCTTGCAATTTCAAAAGCATATGTTGAGATGCTGGGAGGGGACCTATGGGTAGAAAGCGAGCCCGACAAGGGCTCCACCTTCTATTTCACCATCCCGCCTCTAACCCCCTAATGAATGGCCAGACCTATTGTCGATACACCACTTGACAGGTCAAGAAATATACCAAGTTTATTGGTTAAATGGTATTCTGCACCTGCGTGAAAATCAAGGAACAGTGGGGCGCCTCTGTTATAATCATCCCTGTTGCCTGTATATCCATTGTCCCATGTTGTCCCGCGAAGCGCAAAACCCAGGGAACCAGCCAGATAAAAATCCCATCTTGGGTTTGCATTAAGCAGGTAATCAAAATAATAAGTTCCTCTTATTCCCATTGGGACAACGGTTTCACGATAGTTGTCCTTGTGGTAAGTGTAGAATGTGATAAACGGGGCCAAAGTGAAGTTCCGTGCCACATCAAACTCGTAATTTGCATGAAATACGGGTACAACAGTACCTACATATCCATAATAACCGGCGTAACCTCCAAGACCAAGGCCTAAGTTCAATGTGTTGCCATACCTCTCATCATCAAACCTTCCCTGCGCAAACACGCTAGATACAGTTATGATCATAAGGAAGAAGAAAGTAGTTGTTAATTTTTTCATTTTGTTTTGTTTATAGTGAATTGTAACGACGCAAAGTTGCGAAACAATAATATAGGCTATGTTACACAACTCGCTTGAGAAGTTACATCATTCACACATAGAGAAAACCTGCGAATTATGTAACATTATTTAAAAAAAATGTAACGACTTACTGGTTAGATAGCCGCAACTTCGTAACCATCAAACAGACGTAAAATATTAATATAAAAACAACAAAGTAATGAAAAAGGTAATTTTAATGACAGTGTTTGCTACTCTTATTATAAGTAGCGGTTTTGCTCAGGGAAACGGAATAAGTTTCAGGGAAAAACTATCATTTGGGTTAAAAGCAGGCGTGAACATTTCCAATGTTTATGACTCGGAAGGAGAACAATTTAATGCTGACGCAAAGTTTGGTCTGGCAGCCGGAGCATTTGTTGCAATACCTCTTGGCAAATATTTTGGTATTCAGCCTGAAATACTATTCTCACAGAAAGGATATAAGGGATCCGGTTCAATTCTGGGCAGTAATTACAGTTTTACCTATACAAGCAATTTTATAGATGTACCCTTGTTATTTGCACTTAAACCTATTTCTCTTATTACCATTGTGGCCGGTCCTCAGTACTCTTTCCTTCTGAGCGACAAATATGAGTTTAACAGCGCTATAGTAAATACAAATCAGGAGAACGAATTTAACAACGACAACATCAGAAAGAACATACTTTGTTTTCTTGGGGGAGTTGATTTTAACCTTAGAAGAATAGTAATTGGAACCAGAATCGGTTGGGATATACAGGCCAATAAAGGTGATGGCACATCAACAACACCACGATACAAGAATGTCTGGTATCAGGCTACAATAGGATTTAGGTTATAGTTGAGGTAATGTGATAAATTTTTGCGTTATTTGTATTAACAAGAATCTGATTTTCTTTAATATTGGCACCGATGAAACCTCCAAAACTAATCTCTCCGCTTACCTTAATAAATAATACTGATCTATTGCAACAGAAGCATTTTCCAATTGTTGCCATAGGGGCATCGGCGGGGGGACTTGAGGCATTGGAACAATTTTTAAGCGCAGTTCCTGAAAATAGCGGACTGGCATATGTTGTGATTCAACATCTTGATCCAACTCATAAAGGTATGTTGCCTGAATTGTTGCAAAGAGTTACAAAAATGAAAGTTGTGCAGGTAAAGGACCAGCTGCCTGTCAACAGAGATACAGTCTATGTAATTCCGCCAAACACAAGTATGTCTATATTGGACGGGGTATTGCATCTCTTTGAACCTGCGGAGACAAGAGGGCTGCGGTTGCCAATTGACTTCTTTATGCGATCACTTGCAATAGACAGCAAAGAACTTGCTGTGGGAGTGGTTCTGTCGGGAATGGGTTCCGATGGCAGCATTGGGATGCAATCGATAAAGGAGAACAATGGAATAGTTATGGTTCAGGAACCTACAGATGCAAAATTTGACAGTATGCCTCGTAATGCAATGGAAGCACTTGTCATAGATATTGTAGCTCCAGCCAAAGAGTTGCCTGCTAAACTGATTGATTTGATAAAGCATACTCCTGTTGCAAAAAAGAACATAGAAAACGATATTCGGGATAACAGTGCCCTTGAGAAAATTATAATTCTACTTAGAACTGTTACCGGCAACGACTTTTCACTTTATAAAAAAAATACAGTTTACAGGCGTATCGAAAGAAGAATGGGAGTTCATAAAATTGAAAAGATATCTTTGTATGTCAATTTTTTGCTGGAAAACCCAAAAGAACTTGAGATTCTTCTAAAAGAGCTTTTAATTGGAGTAACAAGTTTTTTCCGCGATTCTCCAGTATGGGAAAAGCTGAAGGATACAATAATTCCTGCAATTATTGCCAACAAACCTCCCGGAACACAGTTACGGTCATGGATAGTAGGATGCTCCACAGGAGAAGAAGCATATTCCATGGCCATGATCTTCAGGGAAGTAGTGGATAAATTAAGTCCAACCGGAGGATATACATTACAGATATTTGCCACAGACCTTGACAATGAAGCTATTGAGGCCGCGAGAAAGGGTCTTTATCCTCTGAATATTGAAGCAGATGTCTCTCCCAAGAGGCTAAGCCGGTTTTTTACTGCAACAGACGAAGGTTACAGGATAAAAACAGAAATAAGAGAGATGGTGGTCTTTGCAAAGCACAACATCATCTCACACCCTCCATTTACAAAAATAGACATTTTGAGCTGTCGTAACCTGCTCATTTACATGGATGTGGAGTTACAGAAAAAATTACTGGGGCTGTTTTACTATAGTATTGTACCGGAAGGATTCATGGTGCTTGGGAGTGCCGAAACATTGGGGTTACAGAGCAATATATTTTCACAGGTAGATGCAAAACTGAAAATTTACAATCGTTCTTTTCCAACCGTCTCACCTGAATTATATGATTTTCCATCATCCTTTTCCCGGTCCAGACCAGTTATTGACCATATTGAACATCATGTTCCGGTAAATAAATCGCAGAACATACAAACTCTTGCCGATGAAATATTGTTAAAGAACTTCTCTCCGCCGGGAGTTCTGGTGAATGATAAAGGTGATATTATCTACATAAGCGGCCATACCGGAAAATATCTTGAACCTGCAGTAGGGAAGGCAAATATGAATATTTTCGCCATGCTAAGGGATGGTCTTCGAAACGAGTTTCCTTCTGCCTTTCGGCAGGCCATCTCAAAAAAGGAACTTGTTGTTGTGCACAATATAAAAGTCGGGACAAACGGGGGTACACAAATTATTAATCTGAGCATTCAGTGGATAGATAAGCCGGAACAGCTGAACGGTATGTTAATGATAGTTTTTTCGGACGTTTCAAAGATTCATACAATAATGGATTTGGATAAGAAAGCTGGAAAGGTATTAAAAAGTGTCCGTCAGGCTGAAATGGAGAAGGAGCTGCAGTTGTTAAGGGAAGAGCTGCAAAATACTATGGAAGAGATGCAGACTTCGCAGGAGGAGCAAAAATCTACCAATGAAGAGTTGCAGTCTACCAATGAAGAGTTGCAATCAAGCAACGAGGAGCTTACAACATCTAAAGAAGAGATGCAAAGCCTTAACGAAGAACTGCAAACTGTTAATGCAGAGTTACAGACAAAAATTGACGATTTTACACGAGTGAACAACGACATGAAAAATCTGCTGAACAGCACCGACATCGCAACGCTGTTTCTGGACAAAGACTTGAATATCCGTCGTTTTACTAATAAGGCAACCAATATTTTCAAGTTAATAAAGAGTGACATAGGCCGGCCTTTGACAGATCAGGTCTCGGACCTTATTTATCCGGAATTGGTTTCAGATGCCAAAGAGGTATTAAAGGCACTTGTTTTTGTTCAAAAGCAGATACCTGCAAGGGATGGGCGCTGGTTTTCTATCAGGATAATGCCATACCGTACTTTTGACGACAGAATTGACGGGTTGGTAATAACATTTGTAAATATTTCGGACCTCAAACGGATAGAAATTAAGCTTAAGGAGAGGGAGCAAATGTTTAACTTAATACTGGAGGCATCATCTGATATAATAATCAAATTATCGCCTGACTGGGACATTACCGAATTTAACGCCGAGGCAGAAAAATATTTTGGTCTTAAGAGTCAGAGTGCACTTAATCAGAATTTTATAAAGCTTCTTGTTCCGGAATCAGAACAAAAGAGGGCTGAGTTGCAAATGAAAAAACAGCTTAAGGATAATGAGGGCGACAGCTTTAAAATGCAAATGAAAGGAGCGGATGGAAGCTTATCTGTTGTAGAGTGGACGGCAAAAAAACTTTTCAACGACAACAATACTATTGCAGGAATTATTATAATAAATAAAAAACATCTAAGTCATGAGTAACGATGATCTGAATTTTACTGATCCCCACATGTTGAGAATCAAAGCAGAGGAGCAACTTCAAGAAAAGAAAGCTTTAAAGGGGGCTCCGGAGTCTGAAACGGACATTAAAAAGCTTACACATGAACTTCAAGTACATCAGATTGAACTGGAGATGC
Source organism: uncultured Muribaculaceae bacterium (assembly GCA_964599025.1). GTDB lineage: Bacteria > Bacteroidota > Bacteroidia > Bacteroidales > UBA932 > Bact-08. Next base: position 7,899 of record CAZREC010000072.1, read on the forward strand.
AAAACGATGAGTTGACGATTGCGTATGAAACAGCCGAGGAAGCACTAAGGAAATTTACCATGTTATACGATCTGGCACCTATCGGCTACTTTATTCTTGATGTTGAGGGCACGATCCATGACTTGAATTTTACCGGAGCCGAAATGCTTGGCGACAGAAGATTCAGTCTGATAAACAGCAATTTTAAATTGTTTATAACAGAAAAATCAATGTCTGATTTCAACAATTTCTTCACAAAGGTTTTTGTAAGCAATGCCAAAGAGTCATGTAATGTGTTGCTTGGGTATTACAACAATCCATTATGTCAGGTATATATGGAGGGTATTGTTACTGGTGAAGACAGGAAATGCCTGTTGTCTTTAGTAGACATTGAGCGGTTTAAGTAGTTAATTTGCTAATTTGCTGATGTGGACGCACAAGGATCTGCCAGTTGTTTTAAGAAAAGCTTGTTTATTAGCATATTACAAATAAATTTTCTGTAGAAACCTTACAAAATACTTTAGTATCACGTTCATTATGTGGTAGTTGTGAAAATAACTAGCAGATCAGTTTTTTGCTGTTTCACATGATTTGCCTGACATGTGGGAAACTTCAAGGAAGTTTTTTCTATTTTTTAGAACGACGAGAGTTGTGTGTGTAAAAGCACGTATCGGAAAATCCCGCCCCTTACATTTGTGGGAATTTTGCAACTTTTCTCTTTAATTATGTAATGAATTTAAGGAGTAAAAGAGGAACCTTTATACTGTGAAAACAATTTCACAGTAATAAATGAAAAAATGAACACAACTGAAGCAAAAGGAAACTGGAACGAAACAAAAGGCAAACTAAAACAAAAATTTGCAATCTTAACTGACAACGATCTTATGCTTGCAGAGGGCAAGGAAGAAGAGTTGTATGGCAGGCTTCAAATCAAGCTGGGCAAATCAAAGGAAGAGTTACATAAGATAATTTCCGAACTTTAATTATTCCGGTAATTCTTATGAAAACATTAGGAATCATAATTATAGTCATTGGTCTGGGACTCGCTGTTTTCTCTGTCGTTACTGTCTTTACTAAAGAGAAAGTAGTTGATATAGGGAAACTCGAAATCACCACTGATAAACCTCATAATCTTAATATATCACCTCTAGTAGGCATTGCAGTTATTGGATTAGGAGGTATTATAGTATGGCTTTCATATAAGAAAAAATAGCAAACCACCTGATTGCTGTTCTTCTACTACCCACAACATAAGTTAAGGATTGCAACAATTTTCAAATATCAGGGTGTCAGCAACAGGTGGTTTAATCCAGACAAATTATGAAAGAAGCCAGAATGGAAACGCGATCGGCAGAATTGATACGAGCTAACAAAGAGCTGGCCTTTCAGAATGAGGAGAAGGGAAAACGTGCAGCAGAGTTACTCATTGCTAACAAAGAACTGGCTTTTCAGAATGAAGAGAAGGAGAAACGCGCCGCAGAATTACTCATAGCCAATAAGGAGCTTGTTTTTCAAAGCAAGGAGAAAGGAAAACGTGCAGCAGAATTAATAATTGCCGATAAGGAACTGATCTTTCAAGGAAAAGAGAAGGGAAAACGTGCAGCGGAGTTGCTAATAGCCAACAAGGAACTTGTGTTTCAAAATCAGGAGAAGGAGAAACGCGCCGCGGAGTTACTTGTTGCCAACAAAGAGCTCGTTTTTCAAAACAAGGAGAAAGAAAAAAGAGCTGCAGAGTTACTTATAGCTAATAAAGAGCTTGTTTTTCAAAACGAAGAAAAAGAGAAGCGTGCGGCTGAAAATAAGGAACTTGAAGCATTCAGCTATTCTGTTTCTCATGATTTAAGGGCACCATTGAGACATATTGGTGGTTTTGTTGATTTATTGATTAAAAACAGTGCATCTCAGCTCGATGAAACAGGTCTGAGGTACCTGAAAATCGTTTCTGAATCGGCAAATGAAATGGGGAACCTGATTGATGCTTTGCTGACATTTTCAAGATTAAGCAGAACAGAACTGCAACGAACAAAAATTGTGTCAAAAAGCATAGTTAATCAGGTTATTACGACATTTAACGAAGAAGTGGCAAACCGAAATGTCGAAATACACATATCGGAGTTGCCTGTTGTGAAGGGAGACGAAACCTTAATCACCCAGGTATGGGTTAATCTTATCTCCAATGCGTTAAAATATACCAGAAATGAAGAAAAAGCAATAATTGATATCGGAGGTCATACATATTCAGACAAGACTATTTTTTATATTAAGGATAACGGCGTAGGATTCGACATGAAGTATGTAGATAAACTATTTGGTGTGTTCCAAAGGCTCCATAAAGCAAGGGATTTTGAGGGGATAGGAATAGGATTGGCCAATGTAAACAGAATTGTGGTAAGGCATGGTGGAAAATGCTGGGCAGAAAGCGAATTAGGCAAGGGTGCCACATTCTTTTTCAGCATCCCTAATGTATAACTATTAACAGTAACGAAATGAAAGCAGAAATAAAGAGAATTCTTATTGTGGATGACAGCCCTAAGGATATTGAACTGACCATCTCAGTACTTACCCTACACAATCTCGCCAATGAAATAGTTATTGCTGAAGACGGAGAAGAGGCGCTGGATTATTTATATAAACGTGGTGCGTTTATTAATAAAAAAGGTGATCCGGCTGTTATACTGCTAGATATTAAAATGCCAAAGATGAATGGAATAGAAGTTCTGAAACTTATTCGTTCCGATTCTAAATTTACCTCAATTCCGGTTATAATGCTTACATCATCACGAGAAGAAAAGGATCTTGTTGAGAGTTATAAACTTGGTGCAAATTCTTATGTGGTTAAACCCGTTGATATACCTCAGTTCATAGAAGCAATCAGAGCTTTGGGACAGTATTGGGTAATAATAAATCAACAACCACAATCTCGAACACTCTTAGGAAACCAATGACAATCTCTTGATACTTGTACTATGCAAAAGAAAATTAAAATATTGCATCTTGAGGACTCAGATAAAGATATAGAGTTGATACACTCAGTTATTATTAGCGGAGAGCTTAAATGTGATTTCTTTTGTGTAGACAACGAAGAAGATTTCAAAGATATCCTGGAAACAAAAAAAATTGACTTAATACTGTCCGATTATGGACTTCCCGATTATGATGGCAACCAGGCACTAAAATTTGCCAGAGAAAAATTCAACAATATCCCGTTTATCTTCGTTTCCGGGACAATGGGAGAAGACAGAGCAATTAATTCCATGTTAAATGGAGCTACTGATTATGTACTGAAGAACAAGATAGAGAGGCTGGTCCCTGCTATAAAAAGAGCTATGCATGAGCATTATATGGAAATTAAAAGAGTCCTGTCAGCTAGAAAGCTCAAGGAAAAGATTGAACAGATAAAGTCCCAAAACGAAAAGCTCGCCCTAATAAATAGAGAATTAATAGTAGCCAAAGAGAGAGCGGAAGAAAACGACAATTTGAAAACGGCCTTCCTTCAGAACATGTCTCATGAAATACGTACGCCACTCAATGGAATAATCGGTTTTGCCGGATTACTGGATTCGAATGACATCAGCAGAGAGGAGGTAAGAGAATTTTCTGCAGTTATTAAGAAAAGCAGCAAGAGACTTCTGGAAATAGTAAACAACGTCCTTGACATCTCCAGGATTCAAACAGGACAGCTTGTGATTGAAAGGGAAACCATTTCGGTTAATTTGATAATGAACAATTTGTTAGTCTTTTTCACCCCATTGGCAAATGCGAGGAACATAACATTGAATTATAAAAAAAATAAAGACATAACTACAACATTATTTTCCGATGAAGGGAAGATAACCCAGGTGCTGACTAATCTGATATCCAATGCAATAAAGTTTACGATCAAAGGAAGGATCGACTATGGGTATGAAATAAAAAAGGGCAACATTCAGTTTTTTGTGAAAGATACAGGGATTGGTATTGAAGACGAATTCAAGGAAATAATATTTGAAAGATTCATGCAGGTAGAACACTCGATGTCAAAAAAATATGAAGGGGCGGGTTTGGGTCTGCCAATTTCCAAGGGACTGGTTCAACTGCTTGGAGGCAGAATATGGCATGAGTCGGAAAAGGACAAAGGCACAACATTTTATTTTACTCTTCCAAAATGAATTTCATAGACTATTATAAAATATTGGGGATAGCCAAAACAGCAAGTCCTAAGGAGATTAAAAACGCCTACAGGAAGCTTGCCAGGAAGTTCCACCCCGATTTGAATCAGAATGACAGTGATGCCAAAAAGAATTTTCAACAGATAAATGAAGCAAATGAAGTGTTAAGTGATCCGGAAAAGCGCAAAAAATACGATTTGCACGGAGAAAACTGGCAGCATGCCGAGGAGTTTGAGAATAATAAGAAGAATCAACAAAGAGAATCTGAGTCAGATTTCTCGGGTTTTTTTGAATCTATGTTCGGAGGAAGTTATTCAGGAGGGGGCAGGGGCAGACAAGTGAAATACAGGGGAGAAGACTATAATGCGGAATTACATCTCAATCTCATGGAGGCATATACGGCTCACCAACAGACACTAACAGTTAATAAGCATAACATACGGATAACTGTTCCTGCAGGTATTGAAAACGGACAGACAATAAAAATATCAGGTCATGGAGGACCGGGGATAAACGGCGGACCTAACGGGGATTTATATATAACATTTTCGATCTCCCTCCATCCACAATTTAAGCGACTTGGCGATAATCTATATAAAACGGTAGATCTGGACCTGTATACAGCTGTGCTGGGAGGAGAAATTACCATTGACTCCCTGACGAGTAAAGTCAAGCTAAAAGTAAAAGCTGAAACACAGAATGGTAGCAAAA
>CAZREC010000073.1:0-12655 GCA_964599025.1 uncultured Muribaculaceae bacterium
TAGAAGTGTAAGTGTTATGAACAGGAGTGTCTTTTTCATACTCATATAAAATTAAACAAATCAATATAAGCCAATTACAAAAATCGCGCCCCGCTCTGTCCGCGAAAATCAGCCCTTTGCTTTCATGGCATAGGGCTACTCACCTCAGGAACTACGATGCAACAGAACTGTGAATGTTGATACTGGCTGAAAATTCTCCGCCGCAAAAAGAGGTAATTGATACTTAGTCAGCAATTTACCAAACACGAAATTCTGTTTTAAAAACTTCGTGTTGGGTAATCCTTTCATAAACAGATAAATACCACATACTGCGGCGCAGTTTTTTTGACCCACGACACAACCTCAGGTTTTCGAAGAAAACTGGAAAGCTGCGGAGATGGTTATGTTGCACGGAATAGAAGTAATACAAGAAGTTAAAAGAAAGCTGCCAAGGTGATCAAATTACACAGTTTGTTGCGCATAGCCCGCGAAGCAACCTCAGGTTTTCGAAGAAAACTGGAAAGTTGTAGAGCGGGCTATGCGCAACTATTCGTACATTTGCACCATGGCATCAATACTCCAGGCAGAAAACATCTCCAAATCATACGGAACTAAGGTTCTCTTCGAGAATCTGGCAATCAACATAAACGAAGGCGACAAAATAGCTCTCATTGCTCCCAACGGAAGCGGAAAAAGTTCTCTTTTAAAGATACTTGCGGGCAAAGATAGCTCAGATTCCGACGGAGTCGTAAGGGTTATGAGTGGTGTGAAGGTTGCATACCTCGAGCAGGACCCCGGGTTTGACGAGAGCAGAGGGGTATTCGAAGAGGTCTTTGCAGCATCGGACCTGTTATCATCAACCGTTGCAGAGTATGAAAGTGCACTGAGGGCCGACGACCACAAGCGGCTGGAGAAGGCGATCCACCAGATGGATGTGATTGACGGCTGGAAATACGAGCAAAAGGTAAAGCAGATACTTTCGCGACTGAATATTGACAACCTCGAACAGAAAATGGGAGATTTGTCGGGAGGGCAGAAAAAGAGGGTTGCATTGGCGGGGATGATGATTCACGAGGCAGACTTCATAATCATGGACGAGCCGACCAACCACCTCGACCTTGAGGTTATAGAGTATCTTGAGGAGTATCTTAAACGCAGTCAGGCAACCATACTAATGGTTACACACGACCGGTATTTTCTTGACAGGGTCTGCAACCAGATACTGGAACTTGAGAACGGGAAGATGTATGCATACCGGGGCAATTACTCATACTTTCTGGAGAAACGCGACGAACGGATCGATAACCTAAACACTGAGACAGAGAGGGCCCGCAACCTGCTCAGGGGAGAGCTGGACTGGATGAGAAGGATGCCTCAGGCAAGGGCGACAAAGGCAAAATACAGGATAAATGCGTTTTACGACCTTAAGGAAAAAGCAGGACAACAACACAGAGAAAAGAGTATCAAGATAGACGTAAAGAGCTCCCGTCTGGGAAAGAAAATCATCAACTGCAAGGGTGTCAGCCATAATTATGACAATTTCCGAACAATTGATGATTTCACATACAATTTTGCAAGGGGGGAGAAAATTGGAATGGTCGGAGCAAATGGTATCGGAAAATCGACATTCCTCAACGTTATTACAGGAGCCATCCCTCCCAAAAACGGAGAGATAGAATGGGGAGAGACCGTCGTTTTTGGATATTACCGTCAGAATGGACTCGAATTTAACCCCGACGAGACTGTGATTGATGTTGTGAGAAACATTGCCGAAGTTGTAACTCTTGGCGACGGCAATGCAATAAATGTCACACAGTTTCTTACTCAGTTCCTTTTCCCTCCTTCAATACAAAACACAAAAGTTGAGAGACTGAGCGGAGGAGAGAGAAGGAGACTCTATCTGGTTACGGTGCTTATGAAAAATCCCAATTTCCTTATTCTTGACGAGCCCACTAACGACCTTGACATAATGAGCCTGAATGTACTGGAGGAGTATCTCAGCAACTTTCCGGGATGTCTGCTGATTGTATCTCACGACAGATATTTTCTTGACAAGCTAGCCGACCATCTGTTTATATTTGAGGGAGATGGGGTGATAAAGGACTTCGTTGGCAAATACACCGACTACCGCGAGGTAATAAAGGAGAGAGATAGAGAGCTTTCACTGACGGCAAAAGCCGAAAAGCAGCAACTGAGAGAGGATGAAAAAGTGACTCCTATAGCCGCAAAGCGCAAACTCTCTTACAAAGAGCAGAAAGAGCTTGAATCTCTGGAACTTGAAATATCAACGCTTGAAAAAGAGAAGAGCAGCCTTGAAGCTGCCCTCTCTTCAGGTACAATGTCACCCGAAAAACTTATGATCTCTTCAAAAAGGATAATGGAGGTAATTGCCCTGCTCGATTCCAAAAGTGAACGGTGGCTGGAAATCAGCGACTAAGCTCGTGAATATAGTTGAAAAACGGTCCAGCAAAACTTAAAAGAATCAGTCCGGCAAAGCATACATAAAGAGCAATCTTCAACGGGGTACCTGAAGAGATTTTGTCCAAAGGCTCAGTATTTTCGTCTATGAACATATATTTGACTATCCTGAGGTAGTTGTACAGAGAAAGTACAAGGTTTGCTCCCGCAAAAGCCAGAAGTAAATAGATGCCGCTTTTGAATCCTGCGGTCAGAAGAAACAACTTCCCGAAGAAACCCGCCAGAGGGGGCACCCCGGCCAGAGATAACAGAGCTGTTGCCATTATCAGTGCAAGAAAAGGATTTGTCTTGTAGAGACCCTTGAATTTGTCCAGTGATTCCGAACCGGTATTGCCATCAATGGCACCAATCACTCCGAATGCTGCAATATTACTAAGCATATATATAAGAATGAAATAGACAACAACCGACACTCCTGCTGTGGAGGCATTGGCTATTCCAATAAGTACAAATCCTATCTGAGATATTGAAGAGAATGCAAGAAACCTCTTTGCATTATTCTGACGAAGAGCAAAAAGATTACCAACTGTCATACTTAGTATTGAAAGGATGGTTATGCAGTATATCCACTCTGTCTGCAACTTGCCGAAAAGTGTGTAAAGGACCGTTAGAAAAACAAAAACCACGGCCCCTTTGCTAATTACCGACAAAAAGCTGCTTACGGGCACCGGAGAGCCTTCGTACACATCTGCTGTCCAGAGATGGAACGGCACAACACTCATCTTGAACGCAAAACCCGAAAGCATGAATACAAAGGCAAATACAGTCATTGGAGTAGGTTGCAGATTTGCAAGCATGTTTGTAAATGAGAGATCACCTAATGCTCCGTAAAGCAATGAGATACCAAACAGCATTACACCGGAACTAAAAGCAGATGAGAGAACGAATTTTGTACCGGCTTCCGACGACCTTCTGTCGGTTAAGTTTAAATTCGCCATAGCAGCAATGGGAATGCTGGACATCTCAACTCCAAGATACAACATAAGTACATTTCCTGCCGACAGCATTAAATATACTCCAAGCAGGCTGCTGAGCATAAGAATATAGAATTCGAGCCGTTCTGCAGATTTTACGAGCCAGTTGAATGAGGCAAGGGAAATAAGCAAAACACCCAGTGTTAAAATATTTTTTTCCAACACAATAAGCCTGCTGGAACGAAAGAACTCAGAAAAGCAATACCCCTCCGGAATATTTATGAAACCAGACAATAATGCCAGCAAAAGAACAACATTGACAGTAATCAACAACGATTTGACTTTCATGTCCGGTTTAAGCAGGCACACAGAAATCAGTGATAAAATCAATATGGATATTATAATTTCAAAACGTAACAATAATGCTGTTTCCATAAATTAAAAGTTGTTTAGAGAGAGAAACCGGCTGTAAATATTACTGGTATCTGCATTAATTAAGTTAGTAATCAGAAATGGAGCTATTCCGATAATTATTATTGCTGCAATGAGAAGGATAGCGGCACTTCGTTCGCTCCAGGTAGCATCCTTAAGCAGTAAATACTCCTTGTTTTTTATACCACCCCAAATGGCAGCACCAATTGCGCGGAGAATATAAACTGCCGTTACTACAATGGAAGCACAGGCCAGAATTGTAGCTATCCTGTAGAACAATCCTGTATGTTCCCAGGAACCAACAAAAATGGTCATCTCAGAGACAAAACCGCTTAATCCCGGCAAACCAAGTGAACATAACCCGGCAATAACAAATGCGGTACCTATAAACGGCGTCTGTTTAAGTATTCCACCAAGTTCCCCTGCCTGACGCGTATGCGTTCTGTCGTATATCATACCAATAGCCGCAAAAAAGAGAGCTGTCATTATACCATGAGAAACCATCTGCATTACAGCACCGGTAAAGGCAACCTTTGTAAGCATGGCTATTCCGAGAATTACAAACCCGCAGTGACTCACAGAAGAGTATGCATTCATATACTTCAGGTCCTTCTGCATCAATGTTGCAAATGCACCGTACATGATTGCAATGGAAGCCAGAATGATATATATCCATGACAGATGCTGTGCCCCGGCAGGTAGCAAGTAAGTTGCCACACGCAGAATTCCATATCCCCCGAGTTTCATTGATATCCCGGCCAAAAACATCGATGCAGCAGTAGGTGCCGATGAGTGTCCGTCGGGGGCCCAGGTGTGGAATGGAAACAGGGCAGTAAAAACGCCAAATCCGGTGAACAACAACAGATACAGCACCTCCTGTACAGGAAGAGGCAGATTTATTGCCGCCAGCTCCTCAATGTTCCATGTAAAGTGAGCACCGTACTGGCCGGACATATAATAAAGGCCGGCAATACCCAGAAATACAAGTGCTGATCCGAACATAAGCATAAGGGCAAGTTTCATTGCACTGTACTCTTTTTTCCCGCTTCCACAGATACCTATCAGAAGATATTTTGGTATCACGGCCAGTTCCAGAAAGAAGAACAGCACAAACAGGTTAGTGCTTATAAAGAAGCCATATGCGCTTAGACTTAGGAGAATAATCAGAAAGAAGAACTCCTTTACCTGCTTTTCAATTTTCCATGAAACCAGAATGCCTGCAACCACTACCATTGCTGTAAGAATAATCATGATAAGCGATATTCCATCAGCACCGACGCTGAAAGCTATGTTTAATGGGGCAAACCAGTCATAGCTGCTCTGGAACAGCATTTTTGCAGAATATCCAACCTCTTCCCTGAGGTTAATGTAATATATTGTGATACCTATGGAGGCAATAAGTTGAAGAATACTCCCAAAAAGGGCAATTAACTTTATTGTCTTCTCATTTCTTGCAGAAAGGACACCTACGAGTGACAACAATGGAATTATTAATAATATATATAGTATGTTCATAGTCAGACAAATTTTAATATTAGTATTGCAGCCAGTACAAGTACCCCTACCATGAATGACATTGCATATGCCTGTATCCTTCCTGACTGTATGGGCTTGATTATCTCAGATGATTTTACACTTAGCCATGCCGTACCATTAACTGCTCCATTGACAACCTGTCTGTCGATCCATGCGGCAGGTCTGCCTATCATGTTAAATATCACCTTTTTTGTAACAAAAAGATATACCTCGTCAATATAGAACTTGTTGCTGGCCCATTTGTAGAGTAATCCTAACCTCTTGACAGACTCTTCTGCTCGCCTGCCCTCTCTTGCAAAATAGTAGTAAGCAATAGCAATACCGGCAAGAGCGAACATAACAGGCATTATTACTGAGGAGAATTTCACGGTAAGTTCCAGAGCCTCCCCATTTGCACTAACAAAATGGCCGAACGGTATGAACCCGGCAAATACCGATGCGAGTGCCAGTATAATGAGAGGGATATTCATGGACCATGTATGTTTTTCGTGGTTGATCATGTTCCACCGGTTTTTTAAACCAGAAAATCCTGAAATATAATCTGAACATATAGAAGGCGGTCAGCCCCCCGGTAATGAGTCCCGTATAGTAAATCAGTGGATTTGTGTGCATTGCCGAACTTAAAACAGCCTCTTTGCTGAAAAATCCCGAAAATGGAGGAATGGATGAGATTGCCAGACACGCAACAAGGAATGTAATATGAGTGATGGGCAGCGATTTTCTGAGACCTCCCATGTTTTTCAACTCGTTGCTGCCAATGGCATGAATGATTGCACCTGCTCCAAGGAACAAGAGGGCCTTAAAAAATGCATGAGTGAACAGGTGAAACAGTGATGCCGTAAACCCTTCTGCCTCTTCTGCTCCCCATCCTGCAACACCAAGGGCAAACATCATATATGCTATCTGCGATATTGTTGAATAGGCAAGCACCCTCTTGATATCTGTCTGGGTACAGGCTATCACTGCTGCAAAAACTGTTGTAAATGCACCTGTATATCCAATAATCGAAAGTGCATCGGGTGCAGATACGGCAAAAACAGGAAAGAGCCTTGCAACAAGGAAAACTCCGGCTACTACCATTGTTGCTGCGTGAATCAATGCAGAGACAGGCGTCGGGCCCTCCATTGCATCAGGAAGCCAGATATGAAACGGAAACATGGCCGACTTACCCGCTCCACCTATAAAAACCAGCAAAAGAGTCCATGAAAGTGCAGACAAACCAATGAAACCGCCGGAGAAATTTGCCAGATAAGCGGAGCCGGGTGTAGCAAGTCGTTCTATAATTGTGAAGAAATCAAGGGATTTTGCACCTGCACTTAACATCAGGATACCAGTCAGAAAAGCCAGGTCGGCAAACCGGGTTACAATAAATGCTTTTTTTGCTGCCGCAATAGCAGAGGGTTTAGTAAAATAAAACCCTATCAGCAGAAAAGATGAGGCTCCTACAAGTTCCCAGAAAATATACATCTGAAATATATTAACCGATACAACCAAACCAAGCATAGAGAATGTGAAAAGGGAGAGATACGAAAAGTACCTTCCTTGAAAATCTTCTCCTCTCATATAGTTGATGCTGTAAAGATGCACCATTGCCGATACCGAAGTGATAACCAGCAACATCATCACAGAAAGTGGATCCAGGACAATTCCCATATCTATTGAAAGATTGTCTGTAAACTGAAGCCATGGATACTGTAATACAATATGCCTGGTATAAATACCGGCAACTTTCCCAAACTCAAAAAAGTAACCCTGTGCAATATATAAAGCTGACAATAATGATATTACAACAGAGCATGTCCCTATTATACCCGATTTCTGCGGGCTTAGCCGTTTTCCGGTAAAAGCAAGAAAAACAAAGCTCAACAGAGGAAGCAGTATAAGTGCTAAAGAAGAGATCCCGTAACTGTTCATAATTAAAATTTCATCTCTTTGGTATCTTCGATGTCAATGGTATTGAACCGGCGATACAGGTTAATAACTATTGCCAGCGCTACAGAAACCTCTGCTGCTGCAATTGTAATTATGAACATTGTAAAAAACACCCCATCAAGTTTGTCGGGATAGAGATATTTATTAAATGCTATAAAGTTGATGTTTGCACTATTCAGAATCAATTCTACAGACATCAGTATTGTTATAAGGTTTCTTCTGGCAAGAAAGCCGTAAACTCCCAAAAAGAACAAAGCGGAGCTAACTATAAGAATATGTGATAATGGTATGATTTCCATAACTTTTTATTTTTTTCGTTTCATGGCAATGGTAATGCTGCCTACCAGGGCACCGAGCAGAAGGAAACTTATAGCTTCGAAAGGCAGCAGATAACCAAATTTATCCAGAGAGAGCATCTCTACTCCTATTTCATTAATTGACAACTGATTTGAAAACGCTGTTGCAGTTTGGGGAAACTGGTTTGTCATTACCACCCATCCTGTAAACAAGAAACCCGTAAGAGCAATGATCAATGCTCTCAGTCGCTTGATAACAGGTTGTCTTGGAAGTTTCTCACTTGCCTGATGTGTCAGGAATATTGAGAAAATAATCAGTACAACAATACCGCCTACATAAATAATTATCTGAAGTGCAGCAATGAAATCCATATCCCAGAGAAGATATATAGCAGCAATCGCTACCAGAGAGGCCAACAGACTTATGGCAGCTCTGAAAATCCTGCGCGTAAGCATTGCAATGGCCGCAAAAACAAGCACTACGGCCGATAAAATGTAAAATATGATTAATGTGCCGTTCATGTTGTTTGAATGGTTTTTGTCCTGTTTAACTGTTTAGTGAGTGTCTCCCTGTCAAATACACTAAGCTCAAAATTATTTTTCATTATAATGGCATCTGATGGACACGCATCTACACACTGCCCGCAGAATGTACACATACCCAAATGGTAAATCCAGCTTTCCAGAACTTTTCTCTTTTTTCCCTCCTCTGTCTCAACTGTTTTAGAAAATATCTCAATAGATCCATTAGGACACGCAATCTGACATAATGTACACGAAGTACATTTATGTACCCCGTTTTCATCCTGATATAGAATAAGTTCCCCGGCAAATCTCTCAGGAATGTTAATAGTAGTTGTCCGGTTTTCGGGATACTGTTCTGTTATTATTGATTTCCCCGGAGTAAGAAAGTACTTAAGTGTGAGTTTCAGCCCATTAAAAAGGGAGATGAATGCAAGTACAATTCTTTCAAAATATTGACAAAGTGGTTTCATTGTGTCTGTTCAATAATTATTATAATATCCAGCCCGAAAGAGATACTGCTGTTGCCAGCAGAAGGTTTACTATGTTTATCGGAAGCAGGTATTTCCACTCCAGTTTAAGCAACTGGTCTATGCGAAGCCTTGGAAATGTCCACCGGAACCACATCATGAAGAATATAATGATGAACATCTTACCGAAAAACCATATCCAGCCGGGAATAAAATCCATAAAATGGTTAAACACCTGTATGTATTCTCCTCCAAACGGAAGATGAAACGGCATCCATCCTCCTAAAAACAGAGTTGAGGCTATGATAGATACAACTCCCATCTTAATATATTCATCAAGATAAAAGATGCCAAACTTCATTCCTGAATATTCTGTATGATAACCCGCTGTGAGTTCCGATTCTGCCTCTGCCAGGTCGAATGGCGCACGGTTGCACTCAGCGGTACTCGATATTACGAAAGTGACAAAAGCAATAAGTGCAGGGATATGTCCCTTTATCAGCCACCATCCATCGGCCTGAGACTGAACCAAACCAACCGCAGAGATGGTACCCGATAAAGCAACCATGGTTACAACGGCCAATCCTGCCGACAGCTCATAACTGACAATCTGTGCGCCACTTCGCATGGCACCCATCAGAGAGTATTTATTGTTGCTCGACCATCCGGCCATTAAGACGCCAATTACAGACAACGACGAAATTGCAGTAATGAATAATATTCCTATATTGCTGTCCCACATTACCATACCCTCTCCCCATGATATTGGGGCAAGTGACATTAATGTCACCATAAGAACAATGCAAGGAGCCAGGTTAAACATGAACTTATCTGCCTGATTGGGAGTTATAGACTCTTTAAGCAAGAGTTTCACAACATCGGCAAAAACCTGAAATGTACCGTAAGGACCCACACGGGTTGGCCCCAGACGCAGCTGCATGAAGCCGGCAACCTTCCTCTCCATGTATATCATTACTATTACACTAATGATCATGATAAGGAAGGCAACAATTGCCCCTAGTATAATTTCAGTCAGATTTACAGCAAAGGGCGAAAGCGAAGCGGATAACAACTTGTGAATCCAGCTTGTAATGTCACTATATTGAAGCATTAAAACCATATATCCTAATCTTTATCTGTCCATATCGGGAATCACCAGATCTATTGTTGCCATTGTAGCCATAAGATCTGCCAGCTTAAGTCCCTTTCCTGTTACTTTTATCGAACCCAGGTTTGAAAAACATGGCGTCCTGTATTTTATCCTGTAAGGTTTTGATGAACCGTCACTGACTACAAACACACCTAATTCTCCTCTTGCGGTCTCTACCCTCTGGTAGTACTCCCCTGCAGGAACTTTAAGTACCCCCTTGAGCTTTGTCCTGTACTCTCCCTCCGGGAAATTATCCAGCAACTGTTCAATTATCCTTATAGACTGATCCATCTCTTTCATGCGAACCATATATCTGGCCCAGCTGTCACAACCATAATCTATGATTTCGTCGAACTCAATATTCTCGTATCCGTCATAAGGGTGTATCTTCCTTATATCACACTGGAGTCCCGATGCCCTCGCAACCGGACCTGTACAACCTAGAGAAATGGCATCTTCTCTGGTAAGAAAACCAATGTTCTTTGTACGATGCCTGAAAATGAAGTTTCCTGTTATGAGCTGATTATACTCCTTGAAATTGTTTTTTACATCTGCAAGCACCTTTCTGGTTTCGGATACAAAATCGGGTAATACATCTCTCATAACCCCTCCAGGTACTATATAATTCATAGTAAGGCGGTTTCCGGTATTGGCCTCGAAGACTTCCAGTATTCTCTCCCTGTCCCTGAACCCTACAAAAAAAGGAGTCACTGCGCCAATGTCCATTGCGCATGAACCCCACCATAACTGATGAGAAGTAAGGCGCTGCAACTCATCCATTATTATCCTGATTGCCCTGGCCCTTGCAGGAACCTCTATTCCACAAGCTTTTTCAATAAGAAGAGAACATGCATGGTTGTTTATATGTGCCGATAAGTAGTCCATCCTGCTTGTCAGGAATATTGATTGCTTATATCCCATACTTTCGCTCATTTTTTCTATTCCGCGATGTATATATCCCAGATGTGGAAGTATATCCTTGACAGTTTCACCATCCATTGTTGCTTCAATCCGCAACACACCGTGAGTAGATGGGTGCTGCGGACCGATATTTATAACAAATTCTTCTGTAATCATCTATCTTACAATCATTTTTTCATCTGAATAGTCCTTCCTTAAAGGATAACCCACCCATTCGTCTGTTAGCATTATTCTTCTTAAATTCGGATGGCTTGTGAACAATATCCCAAACATATCATATATCTCGTTTTCATAGAGTTCAGCTGCCATCCACAATGGGTATACAGATTCAATGACCGGATTTTCACGATCTTCCAGCAACGATTTTACAACTAAATCGTGACGGAATTTAGTAGAAGAGATATGGTAGACTACTTCAAATTCGGGATTACGGTCAATTGCAGTTTCGCAGAATAGGTAGTCGAAGGATGTGGCAGGACTCTCTTTCAGTGCAGTAAGTACTTTTATGAGATCTTTGCCCGGTACATGAAGTTCCGGAAAATCGGCAGATTCGGTAATTTTATATTCAGAAAAATACTCATTCAGGTATTTTTTCAACTCTTCTTTATTCATTATTGGTTATTTTATCATGTTTTTGAATAACATAAGCTTTTGACTTCATTATTTTCTCCTGCAGGGTCATCATTCCGTGCATCAGTGCTTCCGGTCTGGGCGGACATCCGGGGATATATACATCGACCGGAATGATCTTGTCTACACCTCTGACAACTGCATAGGAGTTATAATAGAAAGGTCCGCCAGAAACAGCACATGCCCCCATGGCTATAACGTAGCGTGGTTCCGGCATCTGGTCGTAAAGTCTGCGCAAGACCGGCGCCATCTTGTGGGTAATAGTACCTGCAACTATTATCAGGTCACATTGTCTCGGGCTTGCTCGCATCACCTCAAATCCAAATCTCGACCAGTCATACTTTGCAGAGACCGTGCTCATCATTTCAATGGCACAACAGCTTGTACCAAATGATAATGGCCAAAGTGAATTGCTTCTTGCCCAATTTGCAACGGCATCTATACTGGTTATTAAAAAGTTAGACTTTTCCGGATCGTCATTGTAAAACTCTCTCGGATACTCTGGTATATATCTTTCTACTTCCATGACAACGCTCCTTTTTTATAAGCATAAAGCAATCCCATAAACAGAATCATGGTAAACAGCAGAATTTCAAAAAAAGCAAAAACCCCGACTGACTTCAATGCTACTGCCAGAGGATAGAGAAATATAATCTCAACATCAAATATTAAAAACAGAAGGGCAAAAAGATAGTATCCGACATTGAATTGTATCCATGTCACCCCTTTTGTCTCTATACCACATTCATAGGGTTCACCTTTCACCGGATTTGTGGATGAGATACCGAAAATCTTACCAATATATATGGCGATAAATATAAATACAAGAGCCAGAAAGAAAAGAACAATGAGAGAAATCTTTTCCATTATTTTGAAAATTATTTAAAGAATTTATTTAACCTGGCTATGCTAATGCATAGAGATGCTTATAGACGTAAGCTCAATGTTAACTATACAAAAAAAACAAAACCAAGCATATTGTTGATAGGCCCCCGTAATTGGACTACGGGAGAATGTCGGTACGACATTGTAAAAGACTAAATTATCTGTTGTCCGAATCTGTAGACAGAATGCTTCTTGTCAAAAAGCAGTTCTGTAAAAGGGATATGATTAATGGCAAAGGACTCTTTGAAGATTGTGCCAGAGTGTAAATTTTTATTGACCGTGAGAAGTTTCCTGCAAACAGAAAAAACTGGTTTGATAAAAGTTACTTTAACCTCCCTTAACCTTACTCTGAAAGATATCTCTTCCACTAAAATGCACTCTGCAGGATTGGTGAGATGATATAAATAATTTGCAAAAAAACCGGGGTCGGTTGGTTTAAAATTATTGTATGTCTCAAATGAGGCTGCTTCCGATGCAATAGAATTCATAAACCCCTCTGCCTTTACCTCT
>CAZREC010000074.1:0-12649 GCA_964599025.1 uncultured Muribaculaceae bacterium
GCCAGACTGGCACCACCGATAGAGACAAGTTTAAAAAAATCCCGTCTTTTCATATTGATGAATTTTATAATTAAATTAGGCTATAAACTCCAATCGGTTCCCTCTTTGGTGTCCTTTATCTGAATACCCAGAGAGTTTAACTTATCCCTTATCTGGTCGCTGGCTGCAAAATCTCTGTTTGCCTTTGCCTGCCTCCTCATCTCCAGAATCATATCAATTACCCCATTAAGCACATCTCCGCTTCCGGATTGCGTTTGCTCATCGGTCAGGCCAAGTACCCCGATTGCAATTTCTTCAAAAAGTCTTGCAAGAGACTCCTTGTCGCCGGAATTTATCTTTATCTGCTTATCCTTTACAAGGTTCACTATTCTGACTGCCTCAAAAAGATGAGCCATTGCTATTGGTGTGTTCATGTCGTCGCACAGGGCGTTATAAACTCCCTCTGTAACCTCATCTAATTCTGCCAGGTGTTCAGCGTCAGTTGAAGTTGTAAGACTACTTACATCCCTTGCCGCCTGCATCATTCTCTTTAATCCCTTTTCAGCCGCCTGAAGAGCTTCGTTGCTGAAGTCCAGGGTGCTCCTGTAGTGTGCCTGAAGAATGAAAAACCTGATGGTCATTGGTGAGTATGACTGGGTGAGAATCTTGTGTGATCCTGTGAAAAGCTCTTCCAATGTAATAAAGTTACCAAGCGATTTACCCATCTTCTGACCATTTATCGTGATCATGTTGTTGTGCATCCAGTACTTCACCCCTCCCCTGCCTCTTGCAGCAGTGTTCTGGGCAAGCTCACACTCATGGTGAGGGAACAGAAGATCCATTCCACCGCCGTGAATATCAAAGCTCTCTCCCAGATATTTCGCACTCATTGCCGAACACTCCAGGTGCCAACCGGGAAATCCCTCGCTCCAGGGCGACGGCCACTTCATTATATGTTCCGGTGCGGCTTTTTTCCACAATGCAAAGTCAAACGATGATTTTTTGTCCTCCTGTCCTTCAAGTGCCCTTGAATTTGATTGGAGGTCCTCAAGTAGTCTTCCCGACAAGATCCCATAAGGATAAATCTTGTTGTAAGCCTCAACGTCGAAGTAAACAGATCCGTTGCTGACATAGGCGAATCCTTTGTCCATGATCTCACCCACAAGCGAAATCTGTTCTATTATATGGCCCGAGGCCCTTGGTTCTATACTTGGAGGTAACGTGTTGAGGAGCTTCATTGCCTCATGGTACCTGATTGTATAGTGTTGAACTATCTCCATTGGTTCCAGTTGCTCCAGTCTGGCCTTTCGGGCAATCTTATCTTCTCCCGAATCTGAATCGTTTTCCAGGTGACCGACATCGGTAATGTTCCTGACATACCGTACCTTGTAGCCAAGGTGCCTGAAAAGCCTTACCAGAACATCATATGTAATACCGGGCCTTGCATGGCCCAGATGAGCGTCTCCATATACAGTTGGTCCGCAGACATAAAGCCCGACCATACCTGAGTTTAGTGGTTCAAAAACCTCTTTTTTCCTTGACAGGGTGTTATATAAAATAAATTCTCGCATTCTTACGCTATTTTGAGCGTAAAAATACAACATTATTTTTATTCCGCCTTATCCGGCACCCCGTGCTTGATATTATATGCAACTATCTCATATGTCTGTTTGTCCACTCCTGACTTTGTCTGATACTGTACGGGCTTGATCTTGCCAAGCACAGAGAGGAAACTGCCCTTTTTTATCTGACTGAAATCGGGCATTCCTTTTGTGTTCCAGGCAACAATGCTGTGCCACACTGTCTCCTCCTGCCACTCTCCTTTTCTGTTTTTAAACGACTCATTTGTTGCAAGCGATAGTCTCATTACTAAACCGCCATCTTCCAGAGGTGTGATTTTAGGGTCAAAACCTACATTTCCTCTCAACTCCACATGATTTAAAGACTTTTCCATAACTGAAAATGTTATTTATTGTTAATACGACGCAAAATAACAATGTGAATCCTAGAAACATTTCTTGTTTTAGATAAATAATTCTTCAAAAAAGATATTTTAAGACACTCTCAGAAATTATGCCTACATTTGATACAAATTTTACTTTTAACAACGTATCTAAATAACTAATAATCAATATGATGAAAAATGTTTTTATTTTTTCCGCTATGGCAATTTTAGCCATATCACTTACTTCTTGTGTAGAAAGCTCCAGCAAATACAAAGCTCTTCAGGCAAGGATGGACTCCCTGACTGTAAGTTCAACTGCTAAAAGTGCAGAATTTGAAGAGGTTTTTGCCACACTCAATGAAGTTGAAAATGGTCTTAAGTCTATCCGTGAAGCAGAAAATATTCTTGTTCTACAATCACAGAAAGGTGGCGCCGAAGTACAGGCTAACTCCAGGGAGCAACTTAAATCAGACGTTGCTGCCATTGGTGAAGCAATTACAAATTACAAGAAACAGATTGACAAACTAAAGAATGACAACAGAATACAGTCTTCTCAGTTCAAGAAACGTCTTGCTGCATTAACTCAGGAACTTGAGACAAAATCTCAGCTTATCGATGACCTTAGCAAGCAACTTGCAGAAAAAGAGAGTCAGTTAAAGATTAAGGGTCAGCAAATTGCCAGCCTTGACGAAACTGTGTCAACTCTAAGACGTGATGTTTCCAACCTAAGCAATGAATCATCAGCTCAAAAAGAGACTATTTCCACTCAGGATTCTCAGATTAATACTTCCTATTATATCGTTGGAACAAAATCTGAACTGATTGCTGCAAATGTAATGTCTAAAGGTGGCCTTTTCAGATCGGCTAAGATTTCATATCAGGCAGAACAGTCGGCTTTTGTAAAGATTGACATAAGAGAGGTTACTGAGATTACACTTAATGCAAAAAAAGCAAAAGTATTGTCGGTTCACCCTACAGGAACATACTCTCTGGAGGTTGACACTAATGGAATGCAGGTTCTTAAGATTTCAGATCCTAAAGCTTTCTGGGAACAGACAAAATATTTAGTTGTTCAAACCCTGTAATTGTTGTTTATGAACAAATTCGGAATTGTAATAGTCGGGTTATCCCTAATAATTTTTCAATCTTGTAAAACTAAAATGGCTGATAACCCTTTATTGGTATTGTCGCAAAACCCATTCGGCGCCCCTGCTTTTGACAAAATAAGCAACGAACACTATAAACCTGCCTTTGAAGCTGCTATTGCAGAGGCAAGGGCTAAAGTAGATTCAATTGTAAATAATACAGACGCTCCTACATTTGAGAACACTGTTGAGGCTCTTGAATTTTCCAGCAGGAAACTATCAAATATAGGTGCGATCTTCTTCTCTCTAAACGAAGCAAATACAGATTCTGTAATGCAGAATCTTGCACTTGAAATTTCTCCTATCCTCACAGAGTATTCAAACGATATAATGCTTAATGAGAAGCTCTTCGGCAGAATCAAGGCTGTGTATGACACAAAGGATTCTTTAGGGCTTGATGCCGAACAGATGAGATTACTTGAGGAGACTTACAAGAGTTTCACACGTAACGGAGCAAACCTATCAGCGGAAGACAAGGTTAAATACAGAGAGATAAATACCGAGCTATCTATGCTGGGTCTTAAATACGGCCAGAATGTCCTTGCTGCTACAAACAAGTTTGTTCTTAATATAACAGACAGCACCCAGCTTAAGGGTCTTCCTCAGTTTGTGATTGATATGGGTGCAGCAGATGCGAAAGCAAAATCTCTTACTGGATGGGCATTCACACTTCAGGCTCCAAGTTACGGTCCTTTCTTGCAATACAGCGAGAACCGTGAACTAAAGGAGAAGATGTGGAAAGCCAGCAACAGCAAGTCTTTCAACGATGAGTTTGACAATCAGGAGAACGTAAAAAAGATTGCAGAACTAAGACTCAAGATGGCAAATCTTCTTGGTTATCCAACTCATGCAGATTTTGTACTCTCAAACAATATGGCAAAGAATCCGGCAACAGTGAATGGTTTTCTGCAGGATCTTCTGGCAAAGTCTATGCCTTATGCAAAAAAGGATCTTCAGGAGATTCAGAAATATGCAAATGCAAATGGCTTTACCGGTCAGTTAATGCCATGGGACTTCAGCTACTATTCTGAAAAGTACAAAAATGAAAAGTTTGCGCTTAACGATGAACTTCTCAAACCATATTTCAAGCTTGAAAATGTAGAGAAAGCTGTATTTCACCTGGCAGACACTTTGTATGGGCTCAAATTTAAGGAAAACAGTTCGATACCTGTTTACCACAAAGATGTCAAGGCATTTGAGGTATACGACAGCAACGGCAAATTCATCTCTTTGCTTTATGTCGACTATTTTCCACGTGAAAGCAAGCGCGGAGGGGCCTGGATGACCAGCTTCAGAGAGTCGTATGTATACAAGGGAGAAGAGGTACGGCCTTTTGTCACTCTTACTCTAAACTTTACAAAACCGACAGAAACCGATCCATCATTGCTCACATTTTATGAACTTACAACGTTCCTGCATGAATTCGGCCATGCACTTCATGGTATGCTTGCAGAGGGAAAATATCCATCACTTACAGGCACCAACGTGGCCCGTGACTTTGTTGAACTTCCTTCACAGATAATGGAGAACTGGGCAACACAAAGCGAGTTTCTCTCGTCATTCGCAAAACACTATAAGACAGGTGAGGCAATTCCACAGGAACTAATTCAGAAAATCATTAAGGCAAAGAACTACCTTAGCGGTTACACCAGCGTGAGACAACTGTCATTCGGAATAATCGACATGGCATGGCACTCACTTGGATCAATGACAGATAAGAGTGTGGTTGACTTTGAGCGCGAGGCCATGACACCTACACAACTGCTGCCACTTGTAGATTCAACTTGTTTTTCAACATCTTTCGGTCATATTTTCTCCGGTGGATACTCTGCTGGTTACTACAGTTATAAATGGGCCGAGGTTCTGGAAGCCGATGCATTCTCACTATTCCTGGAAAAAGGCATTTTCAGCCGCGAGGCAGCAGATGCATTCAAAAACAACATCCTTTCTAAGGGCAATTTAATGGATCCAGATATACTCTATCGCAACTTCAGAGGTCGTGACCCAAAACCAGAGGCACTCCTCGAAAAACTTGGCATGAGCGGCAAGGGCAGCAAGACTTTGCAGTAGTTTTTAGCAAAGTACTGTTAATATGCCACTTGAAAATATTATACAAAAAAATGCGTGACATAATATCTCGCATTTTTTTGTATATTAGTACTTTGCTAAAAACTACTGCAAAGTCCACTTTAGGGAATGACCCGTTGAGATTGTTAATATATAAGAGTTAATGAATAATATTAAAGAATCAAGTGGTCAGGATTTTTTTGACACAGCTTTTAATTTATATTATGAGCGTGTGGTTCTTTATATTTACCGTTACTGTAAAGACTGGTCAGTGGCAGAGAACATTGCCCAGGACACGTATATAACATTCTGGGAAAACATATCAAAGGTAGATGACTGCAGAATACCACTTCCATATCTTTTATTTGTAGCGAAGAATAAAACAATAAATTACCTGAACAGAGAAATTGTAAAGACCAAGCATAGTTCACATCTCCAGAAGGAAGAGATGCTTACAGCATCCAGGGCCCTGGAATGCAGCACAATGAGCACTGTACATTACAGAGAGATAGAATTTCTAGTAAGAAAGAGTCTGACCGAGATGACACCAAAGACAAAAGAGTTCTTTCAAATGAGCCGTTATGGATGCAAAAAAAATGAAGAAATTGCACAAATTATGGGAGTATCGGTTAAAACCGTAGAATACAGGATTATGTCAGCCCTGCGAGTGCTTAGGAAAAACCTGAAGGATTATTTTAATGGACATTAAAGCAAACCGGCAATGAACAAAAGATTATTAATAAAACATATAGTTGGAGAGGCAACTGAAAGGGAGAGAAAGGAGGTTACTGAGTGGATAAGCAGCAGCAAGCTGAACGAATCTTACTACATTAACCTCATGAATCTCATAGTTTCTCAGGATATGTCAAAAGATACCCAACATCTTTTTTCTGAGGAAGAGATAAAAGATAGACTTCTCAATGTAAAGGAAAAAATCAGGGGCAAAGAGAATATCAGAGGCAAGATTTCTCCGCTGCCACCTAAAATCAAGTTTGGCAGTTATTATTTTACAGCAGCTGCCGCCGCCGCAATTCTGTTATTCTCTGTATTGCTTAACATATACCAATTTAATACAAAAGAGGAGATGGTCAGCACCTCTTCCCTTACAATTGTTCCCAAAACGGATGTGATAAACACGTTCTATACCGAAAGAGGAGTAAAGGGCAAAATAGTGCTTGAAGACAGTACAGTTGTATGGCTCAATTCTGATTCAAAAATCATATTTCCCGAGCACTTCTCGAATGATTCCAGACAGATAAGATTTGAAGGAGAAGGATTTTTTGAAGTGGCGAAAAACAGCGAATGGCCAATGGTGGTAACTACTGCTAAAGGAATGTCTGTTAAAGTTCTGGGCACAAAATTTCACATAAAATCATACAATAACGATGACTCAGAACAAGCCACACTCTTCAATGGGAAGATACAGCTTGCAAAAGAGGTGAAAGGAGACGGGGGCGTAATGGTGCAGCAGACAATTGAAATGATTCCCAATGAAACAGTTATATTTAACAGGAACGGAGTGGAATTGATAAGTCACAATGCCGACACAACAAAAAAGGTTGCATGGAAAAGAGGAGAACTCGTTTTCGACGAGACCCCAATGAGCGAGGTCGTGAAAATGCTGGAAAGGTGGCACGGGGCAAAAATTGTTGTTTCTGATAACACTGTCCTCAGACACAAGTTTACCGGTTCCTTTAATGCAGAGTCTCTGGTACAGGTTCTGGAGCTGATAAAATTCACTTCACCGGTGGATTATAATATTGTTGACAATACAGTTTATTTGAGGGTAAGAAAAATTTAAAATTTAGGGATAACATATCATAAACTTGTTATAGGTGTATATCCAAATCTTAAATTTATGAATAAAAAACTTATTTGTGCATTAACAAGACAAAAGCTGTTGTTTGTCTTGTTTTTTTGTTTTATTACTCTAAGTATGGCAGCACAAAGCAACATTTCTCTGGACATGAGGAACAGACCCCTTAAAGAGGTGTTGGCAGCCATCACAAAGGCAACAGATTACAAGTTTGTCTATTCCGACATGCTTAAGGAGATCAACCAACCGGTAACTATCAAATGCGAAAACCAGAACCTTGCATCTGTCCTTAACCAGTTGTTTGGAGACAAAAAGATCAGCTACAGGATAGAAGGCAAAAACATTGCACTTTCTCCTGCTGCTATTGTACCTGTGGCAGCCCAGGAAAAAGCTGTATTGATAACAGGTGTCGTTAGGGATGAGGCAGGTGAGTCCATTCCCGGAGTGACAATAAGGAACAGGAACAACCGGAAGTATGTATCAAGCGATTTAAGCGGAAAGTTCCAGATTGAGGCAAAAGAGGGAGATGTTCTAATAATCTCTTCTATAGGAATGGAGACAAAAGAGGTGACAGTAGGCAAGAGCAATAACTTAATCATCAATCTTAGTTCCAGCGTTATTTTGCTTGAAAATATTGTTGTTACCGGTTACCAGGATATGCCAAAAGAGAGGGTCACCGGCGCCATTGCTTCAATTTCATCTGCAAAAATAGATGAGCGTTATACCGCCAATATCATGAACAACCTTGAAGGGCGCGTGGCAGGTTTGAGTACTTACGGCGGAAAGACCACAATCCGTGGTACAAGTTCCCTTTACGCAGCAACAAACCCATTGCTGGTTGTGGACGGTATGCCAATCGAAGGTAAAATAGAGGATCTGAACCCCTATGACATTGAAAGCGTAAACGTATTGAAGGATGCAGCTTCTACAGCCATCTATGGTGCGCGTGCCTCGAACGGTATCATTGTCATTACAACAAAAAATGCCAGAAAAAAAGGCAAAATTGACATTGATTTTTCATCCAACCTAACCATATATGACAAAAAGAACATGAACTATTCGGACAATTTCTATATGAATGCCGAACAGCAGGTAAAAGTTGAATCTGATTACTATGAATACTATTTCTTCCACAACGACGGAGAGGTTAGTGACCCGATTGGTTCTACTCAGACAGCCATTGAAGGCGGTACAAGTGCTATTTCACCCATACAATATGCATATTACCGCCTGGCAAAAGGTGCAATTACACGAGATCAGTTGAACACTACATTGAATGAATTAAAGAAAAACAACTTTGCCAGGGAGTATGGAAATAATATTTACCAGCGTCAGGTGATGCAACAGTACAATTTGTCTATGCGCAGCAGCTCCGACAAGTTTCAAAGCAACCTTATTTTTAACTACAAGACAGATAACAGCGGAATAATAAACTCCGAAGAAAACCAATTTAACATCAATTACAAAGGAGTTTATGACGTATCTTCTTGGCTGACTGCCACTTTTGGTATAAACGGAGTATACGGAAAAACTAAGGAAGCAGGTGATGATTATAACGCCAGTTATACAAATCCATGGGCCATTCCTGCATACGAAAGGCTTTACAATAACGATGGCACAGCCAATCCATTTTATTATTGGTACGATGGAAACCAGTACTGGAGCAGCAAAGGAGCGGAAGGGTTCCATGATATGGGGGTAGATATAAAGAAAGAATTTTACAATAACGTACAGACCACCAATCGCCAGCACATGCGCTATCATGGCAATTTGCTTTTTAAGATAATCAAGGGACTCACTGCAAATGTTCAGTATATCTATGAGAATGATCATACTACCACAAATTGGTATGCCAATGCGGAGAGTCACGTGTCCCGAGCTATAAGGAATGCCTACACCACAATGGAGAATGGAAAGATATCCTATCTGACTCCACGTTCAGGCGGAATGTTACGTACAACAAATACAGACGGAGCATATTGGACCGCCCGTGGTCAGATTGACTATGTAAAAACTTTCGGCAAACACTCAATAGCAGCCCTGGCAGGCTTGGAATTTCGTGAAACCAAGTACAATGGCACAAAATCTTTGGTTTTGGGCTACGATGAACAATTACAAAACAGCTCTACCCACACTGTAGACTTCGGCAGTCTTAGCCTTATGAATTACAGTCCCTACTACATGGCCAGCTCGGGAGGGTACCCTGCCAGCCAGTTCGTTTTTGATCCATATTTTCGTGACGGTATGGGAATAGTGGTTGAAAAATTTCACCGTTTTGCATCAGGATACGCAAATTTAACCTATACATACAATGAAAAATACAATCTGTTTGGTTCTTATCGTAAGGACTATGCCGATGTGTATGGACTGAACGCAAAGTTCCGTGGAAAACCGCTTTGGTCCGTTGGTGCCGGATGGAACATTCATAATGAATCTTTCATGAAACCGTACACATGGATTAACTTTTTGAAACTACGTGCCAGTTATGGTGTAACCGGTAATATTTATCAGGGAGCTACCAGTTTTATGACAGCAACTTCAACAGGTATGAATGAATATACCAACCTTCCTTACGGAGAAGTAGAAAGTCCTGCAAATCCGAACCTCAAATGGGAACAGAGCAGAACAACCAATATTGGTATTGATTACTCTCTTATAGAAAATCGTTTACGGGGTTCCTTGGACCTCTATAGCAAAGTAGGTAAAGATATTTTCTCAAATAAAACTCTTGACCCTTCTACCGGATTTACCTCTATGTTCGTCAATATGGCAAGTATGCGCAACAAAGGTATTGAATTGGCAATTACCTACGATTGGTTCCGCGAACTCAAACCGGGAAAATTCAGCTGGACAACAGGAATGACTTTCTCTTACAACGAAAACAAGGTAACAGATGTGGAAAATCCTTCTACTTCTGCATGGCAATTGATTGACAATCCTTTTAGGACCGGTTATCCGACCAGTTCACTATGGTCTTATCGTTTTGCCGGAATCAGCGATGAAGCAGGAGAAAAAGGTCAGACATTGTGGCATATCGAAGACAATGGAACAACCCATAATGCACAAAGTAAGGGTATAAGTATTCTGGAATACTCTGGACAAAGCGAACCTAAAGTGATTATGGGCATAGACAACCGTTTTTCATGGAAGGGTTTCAGTTTAAGTGTTATGATGGCATATTACGGAGGTCACAAGATGCGTGCTCTGGTAGAAGATGAAACGTTTGGTGTTTACTATGCTGCTGTTCCAAGTTATTTTCTGAATGCCTGGACACCGGAGAATCCGACCAGTACTCCGGGAATCGGCCGCTACGGATCCACCTCGCTTGGATCGGAGCCGAGATATGCAAATATTGCGGTGCGGGATGCTGCCTTCTTAAAGGTTCGTAATATCGTTCTCGGATACGAATTGCCTGAAAGATGGCTAAGAGAAATTGGTGTCAATCGCCTTAGCCTCCGTTTCCAGATAGACAACCCTAAATACCTATGGATTAAGAACAAGGTGGGTGTCGATCCCGAAACCTTAGGAATACGAAACCCAAGTTCTTACATTCTTGGATTGAACATTAACCTATAAAATGAACGGAAAAATGAAAAAAGTTATATATAGTCTCCTTTTTGCAGTAGCCCTGCTGACGAGCTCCTGCTCGAAATTTACCGATGTGCAGCCTAAGGGAAAGAATTTGCTTGCCACAACTGACCAGTTGGAAATGCTGCTTAATAATGAGTTTTACATGAATGACAGCGATGAACGTCAAATGTGCGGTGATATGATTTATGCATTCGAAAATGTAGCCACTATGATTAATCGTCCAAATAAAACCAGAGCCGCCATACTTATCTCCTGGGATGAAGCCAATCAGGACAAAATGGCTGAACTTACCTCATCAGATGGAGAGTACTCTGATTATTATGGAGTAATTGGAAAAATCTCCAATCCAATCCTTTCACGGGTAGATGATGCAGCTGGTTCTGAATCTGTTAAAAATCAGTTAAAAAGTGAAGCTTTGGTACTGCGAGCGTACTTCCATTATTTGCTGGTCAACAAATTTGCAAAGGCCTATAACCCTGCAACAGCAGCCACAGACCCGGGTATTCCTTATGTAACGGAAGATTGGGATATAAGCATTCCTACAGAAAAAGTAACCGTAAAAGAAGTTTATGACAATATCATTGCCGACCTCGATAAGGCTATTCAGCTCAATGCCCTGCCTACAGAAGCTGCTAACCGTATGCGTATGAGCAAACCTTGCGCTTATGCCGCTAAAGCTTTGGCCCTAATCAGCATGCAAAAATTTGACGAGGCTGCTGCTGCAGCTAAACTCTCATTAGCAATTAATGGCACTGTTAACAACTATAACCAAATGTTAACCACAACCACTGGTTACATCCTGGGAGGCTCATATCCTACAGTTTTACGTCAACCGTTAAAATGTGCAGAAGACCTCTTTTATACTCATAATCTGGAATTCTTCAACGCAATTACAACCGAAGCATGGAATGCATTTGAAGCAGGTCATGCCAGCCGTGATAAAATTGCCACAGATCGTATGATGTATGACTATATGATGGGGTTTGGAACTATGTACATCGGTCTGGACTATACATTTACCTATGACCTCAACTCGGGATGGAATCCTGTAGGGATGAAAACTACTCAAATGTACCTTATCGTTGCAGAGGCAGAAATTCGTAAAGGTAATTATAGTGCAGCAATGGAAGCTTTGGATGCAATAAGGATAAACCGCATAGATCCTACAAAATATGCCCCTCTTAAAGGAGTTGTAAATAATAAGGCAGATGCAATTTTTCGTCTCAAACAGACTTCACACGGAGAGAACATCTATACCTGCTATAACTTCATCAACCGTAAAAGATGGAACCTGTTTGACGACTATAAACAGACATTTTCAAAAAACATTGGCGGTAAGGTATATGAAATTAAACCGGAATCTAAGCTATGGATTTTCCCTTTCCCTTCAAATGCAGTAAATGTCAACCCAAATCTGCTGCCTCAAAACTATAAATAATAACAGGCAAGTTTATCTGATAATTTCTGAGGCTGACTGAATTATTGGTCAGCCTCTATTTTAAAATCTAATTTTTATGAAAAAGAATATGTGGAGAAAAAGTATTTTATCGCTGCTGGCAATCTGTCTTGCTTCATACAGCTTCGGGCAGACATCTGCCATAACCCTTAGAATAGGCGACCCTGCCCCGGCACTTAAAGTAACCTGGTTAAAGGGTACTCCAGTAGAGAGTATTGCCAAAGATAAAATTTATGTGGTGGAGTTCTGGGCAACATGGTGCGGCCCGTGCAAGTCAGCGATGCCTCATTTGTCTGAGTTGGCTAAGCAATATGAAGGTAAGGTTACTTTTATTGGAGTTGATGTTTGGGAAAAAGGTTCTGATAACAAAGCCTATGATTCCTTCTTGCCATCGCTAAAAGAGTTTGTTGCCAGCATGGGCGACAAAATGGCTTACAATGTTGCCATGGACAATAATGATTTGCATATGGCCAACAATTGGATGAAGGCATCTGGTCAGGGTGGCATTCCTGCAACATTCCTTATAAAAGATGGAAAAATCATATGGATGGGTCATCCAATAAAACTTGACAAAATTCTTGAGGAGGTATTAGCAGGAACTTACGATATGGAGAGCAATGCCAAGGCATTT
Source organism: uncultured Muribaculaceae bacterium (assembly GCA_964599025.1). Taxonomy (GTDB): domain Bacteria; phylum Bacteroidota; class Bacteroidia; order Bacteroidales; family UBA932; genus Bact-08. The sequence goes on from CAZREC010000074.1 coordinate 12,631, forward strand.
AATGAGGAGACCAATAAGA
>CAZREC010000075.1:0-12559 GCA_964599025.1 uncultured Muribaculaceae bacterium
ATCACATAGAGTGTCTGATGAAAAGCATCCATCTCAGGAACAAACGGTTTTACAACCCTGTTCATTGCCTCGTAAGCCTTGTGGAAATTTTCTGCTCCTTTTAGCATTGCTGCCTCATCGTTGTCGGAACAAGCTTTGTAATATATTTCAGCCACTGCATTGAATTTTACAAGCTGCTCCTTCCACTGAGCCTCTTTATCCCTTAATATGCCCGGAAGTTTTGCTTTGTTCATTTTTTCCATGTTTGCCTTAATCTGAGGTACAAATCCTTTTATAGCAGTGTAATCCTTGGCAGGGTATGCCTTGTGCCATAAAGGATATATAATTGTGTGAAATGCCTGCAATTCAGGAACATCGGAAGATATTTCCGCTGCCTGTTCTTTTGTTTGAGCAAATGCTTTGTTAGCACCAATCGCTAAAAATAGAATACTGGTAAAAAGTAATATTTTTTTCATTTTGATATCTGTTTATTGTTGTTGTAATATGTAAAATTGTGATAATCGAAGCGATAATGAAATTATCGCAGACACTTGTTAAAGATACGATATTAGACAACTGGAGGTGCTCGTAATCCGGCAATGGTATTTACGAAATGAGAATAAGAAGAATTAATTAGGGTAGGAGGATATGCATTTGTGAGAAGTCCGGACCCGGATGCATATGATAGATTATCAAATAATAAAGCAATGTATCCGTTAAGAACTTGATGCCCATTGAAACCACCGGCTCCCTTAAACTCTATTTTTAATTGATTTGCATGAAATACAATAACTTGATCTACAACTACATGTTTACACTCTTTCTTGCACCCACTCTCTTGGTTGCTCCCTTTTTCGGCCTGCTCCTGTTTGTCTGCTTTGGCATTCAACGGGTAATGAGTATCGATGATAAAAATGGCACATCCGTGATGATGGTGAGGAACAACGATATGTGCCAGCAATATTAAATTTGCCAGCAGTAAAAAAATAATTGTTGTAACTCTTTTAATCATTCAATAGAAAATGGTTGCCCTATATGACTGAAAGACCAGCTAAAAGTTTAATCTTTGCATAATAATTCTGGTCGGTAAAATGAATAGACTAAACGTAATCATAACAGGAGCAACCGGAATGGTTGGCGAAGGTCTCCTGCATGAATGTCTGCAACATTCAGAAGTGGATAAGGTATTGGTTATATCGCGTAAACCATGCGGATATTCACACCCAAAACTTATTGAGATAATCCACAGCAACTTGTCTGACATCTCTTCTCTAAGCAACAGGCTGGAGGGGTATAACGCCTGTTATTTCTGCCTTGGAACAACATCATTAGGAAAAAGTGAAGCGGACTATACCCTGCAAACCTATAATCTTACACTCGGCTTTGCCACAACACTGGCGAAACTCAACCCTGGCATGACCTTCTGTTACATCTCCGGAACAGATACAGACAGCACAGAAAAAGGGAAGGTCATGTGGGCTCGGGTAAAAGGAAAAACTGAGAATGACCTCACAAAACTACCATTCAAAAATGTATATAATTTCCGACCGGGTCTTATAGAACCGTTTCTGCCCCTGAAACCATCACAGACATACTACAAAATGTACAAATACATGTCCTGGCTGTTTCCACTAATTAGAATTATCGCTCCGCGATATATGGTTACATTAAAAGAGTTGTCCGCTGCAATGATCAACTCTTCATTATACGGTTACACTAAAAATAATCTGGAGATAAAGGACATAAAGATATTGGCAGCAAAGTAGTCAGTGACAACTCTACTGCCAATTAGTCTCCTTTGTTACTTAACAGGAACCTGTATTTCAGTTAGCCACTCCTCTTCTGAATCTTTGTTCCAGATGCCGTCTATATAGCAAAACCTTGGATGGTCGGCAATTGAATATCCATTTTTCTCTATGTATTCATACAACTGAGCAAATGTTTGCGGGAATGTTTCATAAGTTCCATAGTGATTTGTGCAGATTGCTTTCTTTACTTCCGGAACCTCCTTAAATTGGATAAGATCTGAATCTTCGCGTTTTTCAACTACGGCCTCGCAATACTCAAGATCAATATTTGTGTCGCTATACTCTTTGTTGTGGTCAATAGTATAGGCATATTCCGGTTTGGCGCAAATACACCCAAGCCTCGCCATCTCCGGCCCAATGATGTTTGGGCATAGATTGAACAACTCCTGATATCCGGTAACAACTCTTCTGTGGCTGGCAACTATAACGGCCGGCAATGATTTGATAATGATTTTTTCCATGACTCTCTTTTTGTGAAGAGTACTTTCCAACCGCGACAGTTCGGTCTGTCTCCATTGAAGTTGCAGGATTTCTTGTTTACAATGTTCAATCTTAGATTTTATTTGTCCAATTTCTGGCATTTGATTTTCTTCATCAAAAACCTCCCGGATCTCCTCAAGAGTAAACCCCAGTTTTTTTAAAAAAATGATCTGATTCATTTTATTAATTTGATCCACTCTGTAATATCTGTATCCGGTCCACTGGTCAATCTCATCGGGTACAAGAAGCCCTATCTCCTCATAATGGCGTAACGTTTTAACCGTAACCATGTTCAGCTTGGAAAACTCTCCGATTTTAAATTTGATTTTGTGTTCTTTCATAAACCTTGCGCAATGTTTACAGATGCAAATATATACTATGACCCAAGGTACGAGTCAAGGATTCAGTCAGAAACATTCAGATTTCTTTCAAAAATAAGTATTTATTTTATTAGTTTTGTATAATAGTAAAAGGTTTTACTATTATTTGCAAATATTTAATTATTATGAATTTCAAAGAAAAAATAGAGAAAATAGACCAGCTTTATACATCAAATATAAATAATATAAGTGGACCTGCAGATTTTAAAGCTATCCTGGAAATGTTTTCATTTTCCAAGGATGAACTGACTGAACATCTTTTATATCCCGAAGACCTTCCGTATGGTAGAAAATGTATATATCGTTCAGGAAATTTTGAAGTTATTGTAATGAACTGGAAACCAAGGCGAGAAAGTAATATTCATGACCACGGAGACTCGTTTGGGTGTGTTTATTCTATATCGGGAAATGCAAAAAATGTCCTGTTCAATGAGAAATTAGAGAATATTGGTAGTGTTCAGTTGATTAATCAAACTATTGCTGAAGTTCCAAAAGGAATATTTCACAAGATTGAAAACGATAGTGATGACTTTTCTGTATCTCTTCATTTTTATTCACCACCAATGTCAGGCATGAAAGTTATTGACTCCATCGACAAGAATAAAAATTATATAGTTGGGAGTAATGATGGTGCATGGAATCCTGAAACTAAATATTAGAAACTATATTTTAGTTTAAACATTAACATATTGTAATCCTTTAGATTGGCAAACATGTTATGACCTTTGCCGCCGAATATAGCAGCTGACAGTGTGATTTCCACATCATCGGTTGCATAGTATGAAACTTGCGGGATATATGCAAAAGCAAAGTTCTTCTTAATTTTCCCCCAGTTAGTAACAATGAATGCCCCACCTAGAGGAGCAACTTTAAGTTTGTCGTTAAAAAATTTCTTTTCGTATCGCATGAAGAGATAATCGTTCAGGTTTTTACTGCCGGTTTCATGAAGGAACCCATGGAGAAATTGAATGTTCAGATAGGAGCCGTCACTGAAATTGTAATCTCCGCCTATTATAAATTTTACATATGGCTTACTCTTTTTCAGTAAAATTGAATCTTGAATAACCGGGACGAGTGACATTGGATATAAAGCCGACAAATCATTTGTCATTATAACATCTTTTGCAGGAACATGCATGGCAGCCTCTGCCCAAAATCCAATACCGCCAATACTTGTTGCAAGGTCTGCCCCAATGATATGGGATCTTGCATAACAGAGCTGAGAATTGATTTTAATTCCCCCCATGAGATCAACCGGGATGAATGTATTTCTTGAAACATAAGGCAAGCCGTCGTGACCCCATATATAACTTAGCGAAAAATCGACCCCCTTAACCATTCCTTTAAATTTGAATCCGGCGGTGGAACTTTCCCCTAAATTATATGTAGGCATCATCAAGGTGTCTGAGAATCCCTTTAATGTCATTCCAGGCTCTGATTTCATTCCTGGATTTAAAACATTTGAAAAGATTCCGACAGGCAAATTGGCAGGCTGAAAGAATGGAATAAAAATTCCCTGTAACGAAAACTGTGAGTTAAAATAGTAGTTAAGCATAATAGCATCTGATCCACGACGACGGCCAAAATCAAGGATATCTTCCATATCCGGAGGATTAAGATTATCGGTAGGATTTAGCTTGTCCGCTGTCCCCCATACAACTCTTTGACGGCCGATAGTGACATCCAGATTCTTTAAAAGGAAACCGTAAAATTCTATATAAGCCTCCCTTATTTCAAGATTATAGGGGTCAACTATTCCTTTGTTATACAAATCAGCGGAAGATGTAATTTTAGGTAAACCAATGTTTCGCAACCAGACTTCGCTGTAAAACTTTGATTTGTCACTGTTTTTTTTGCTTAGCTTTAAAGTAAGTCGATTCTCGTTCCATGCCCAGTAGTTCTTATCCTTAAGCAGAAATCGTTCATCGGTTAACAACTCCCCCGAAAATTTTAACCTGCTCTCATCTTGTGCTTCAGCAATTTCCGGAGTGAGTACAAACAGAATAGCCGACAGTAGCAAATATATTCGTTTCATAAGCTATGGCTATAAAATTATTGTTTTAGTTTTCTAACAGTAAACTCATCATCGGTAAGTCCTGTATCATACCTGACTTCTGACATCTGCATTTTGGATTTGTGATTTTTCTTTAGGTCGGTCATCTCAATTTCCATAGCGTTCCAGTAATTGCCAATTTTTTTGAATGTATATTTTGCTTCCTTTATTTTATTGTTTCCCTTGTCATAATACTCCATTGATTCCGGATAATAATTGGTAGAATTGACAGACATGACAATTTTTGAATAATCCGATTGTCCTTTGGCAGTTAATTCGAGTATAAAGAGCTTGTCCTCGGTTTTAATTAGCTTTGGTATGTATTTACTAGAATATGAGACAGATTCCATATCGTCATAAGAAAAGTCAGTACCGGCAAAATTCTGGTTTTTTGCACTGGCTGCAATCCTTCTCTCTTTCCCAAATGCAGGCAAATACAAATACATAATATCGTCTGGCAAGGACAAGATAGATATCCCTGCTTGTGAAGCCGGTGAGGTAAAGCGAAACAAACGTTTATCTGTTCCTTTTTGCATTAATGTGGCTTCACGGACCTCCTGTTTTCCAGTTTTATCAATCAGGATAATTTTATTCCGGGCAGTTATATCCTTAGGGGAAAACATCATATCGTCCATTTTTTTCAGAATGGTCGTTGCATCTTGAGCATTTACGCTAATCCCGGAGAATAGGGACAATGCAATTATGAAAAACGACAGTTTTAATTTTTTCATCTTTTCTTTTTATTAACAAGTATTAATATAGCTGGCAGCAGAGTGAGTGCCCCGAAGCCGGAGCCAAACATACTCAGAACCACCAATAGACTAAAATTCTGTAGAACAGTTAATTGAGAGAACAATAATACAAGAAAGCCCACTGATACCGAAAAAACATTAATAATAACGGCATTGCCGCTTATAAGGATAGTATCTTCAAGGGCTTTGTAAATATCTTTCTTTTCTGTGAGTGCGTGATTATAATGAGTGATGACATGTATTGAGTAGTCAATACCAATTCCAAGAGCTATGCTGCCAACAAGGACGGTTGCAATATCGAGCGAGATTCCGGCAAATCCCATGAATCCGAATAGGAACATGATAGTTGCAATTATAGGAATGGCAGCATAAATACCTTTGGCAACAGATCGTAACATTAACCCGACAATAATAATAACCAGGCATATAGCCAGCAACAGACTTGTAAACTGACTCAGGAGAAGATTGTAGTTAAGTTTATTATATATTGAAGGCAATCCTGTTACCTCAATTACGCAACTTTCAGAAGAATTTTCTTTTACATATTTATCCATGTATTTCTCAAATTCATCCATAGACCTGCTGTCAATCGAAGCAAATTTTGATTGAATAATACCTTCGTCGAGATTATCAGTAACAAGCTGCGACATTATCTCCTGACCATCAAGCAGGAACCACAATTGCTCAATTTTAGCCTTATCCTCAGGAATTTTTTTGCCCTCGCCCATTGCATCATTCATCTCCTGAATAAGATCTGCAACAGACTGAGTTGTGGAAATATCGGGAAACTTCTTCATGTAGTCCTCTGTCCTGATCATTGTTTTTAAAACCTCGGGGCTTTGCATGTCACCTTTGAAGGAGATGAAGACAGGCAAAGATCCTCCAAATTTGTCCTGCATTATATTTTCTGAAACCCTTGTAAGATTGTCCTTCTTGAAATACTCAGTCAAATTGACACTTGTCTTTATAAAAAATGATCCACCTATACTTACCAGAATCAGGAGTGACCAAAAAGCTATAGTGTATTTTGGATGTTTCAATGCCAGAGGGACAAGTGGTTTAAGAAGATAATCAGATAGTATGAATTTCTCTTCCGGTCTTGATTTTTCCGTATCTGTTTTTTTGAAAATTGAAAAAGCTGATATTATTGCCGGGACAAATGTTATTGATAAAATAAATGAAATTGCAACTCCTATGGCAGTAAACAGGCCAAAATCGCGTATCAGAGTGAGGTATGAGCCAAATATGAAGGAGATAAAACCAATGGCTGTAGTTATGGCTGCCAGAAACACGGGTAAAGCTATATACGAAACGGCTTTAATTATTGCATCTTTTTTGTTATTGCCGGATGTCTGATTAATGCGGTTCACAACATGTATTGTGTATGCACTGCCAACAGCAAGCAATATAATTGGGATATCGCTGGATATCATACTCAGTTCATAACCCGACAAAACCATAATACCGAGTGTCCATACAACAGCTATACCGGCAACAAGCAAAGGCATTACAACCCCTCTTGCCGACCGGAAGCTCAACATTAATACAAAGGCAATTAATAAAAATGCAATAGGAATCAGCCAATTCATATCTACAATGATTAAATCAGAGAGATCGTTCATCAACATTGGCAATCCTCCAAAATAAAGATTTTCAGGAAAATCAATCGCGGAAATTTTGTTTTTCACCTCTCTTGCGACCGATTGTTTGTCGGCATCGGTCAAAACAGTAAACATTATAAGCGTTGCAGTACCATCTTCAGAAACTATTGAGCCATTATACATATCTTTAGATAATACATATTTCTTAAGTCTGTCAAGTTCAGGTTTTGTATCAGGCAAGTCATATTCGTCGACAAGATTTCCTATCTCAATACCACTTTCAGAATGCTTGATATCAATAATATTTGTCAGGCTAGTTACGGTTGATATACCATAAGTAGCTTTGAGACTGTCTGTTATTTGCATCACATGCTTTAACACATCACTCTTAAAAACATCATCAGTTTCCAGAACGATCATGCCAATATCATTGCCACCAAATTGACTCCCTATCCTTTTATACAGGGAAGCAACCGGATCGCTGTCTGGCAACGAATTCATTATATCTGAATCTATCTTAAGATCTCTCAGCTGATATCCAAAAAATAGTGTCAATCCTGCTACGGATATAATTATCAGCCACTTTAACTTTATTATCAATTCTGCCGGTTTTTTCATATATCGCCATATTTGATATAAAGTTATTAATAATATTTGACTAATTATGTTTTATGGTCAAATATTAACAAAAAAATTATTTGATGTTTTTTTGATTTCTTAAACTATTAAACATAACTGAAGCAAGTTCTTCAATAGTGCTTTCATATTCATCATATTTGTCCTGCAAAAACAGAGGGATCTCCAGACTGGTTATAATAATCATGTATATATTCACACTGGATTCTATATCCTTGATGTCAAAATAACCTTCTGTTCTTCCTTTATTTAAGATATAGCTTATTTGCTGACGCTCAAACTCTGCAAAATCATCTCGGACATTTTTTACAAAATTGTATTTTTCAAAAAAATCTGCTTTAAGTGTTTCGTGATAGTTTACTGCCTTGTTTAAGAAATAAAAACGGGTAAGAGTATGTTCTTTAAGCAATACTATTGAGTCAGAGTCCTTGTTTACAATTTTTGTCAGTTCTGTTTTTACGGTGTTAAGCTCTTGTTTAAGCACGGCTTCAAAAAGCTCCTCTTTGCTTTTGAAATAATAGTAAAGAATGCCCTTTGCCTTATGTATATGTTTAGCAACCTCATCCATGGTGGTTTTATGAAAACCATATTTGGAAAAGTACTTAGTTGCCGACTCAATGATTAAACTTTTTATATCCTTATCCGACATGCCAGGGCACTTAAATATCAGTCAAATTTATAGTATTTTTTATGATATTCTGAATATTTATTCTTGAATTTTCCTTGCCCTGATTATTAAGACACTCCTGGATCCGTTTATGGAATTTCCAGCAAGTCATCTGATTTATACCAAGACATTCTGAATATTTGTATGATGAGAGGTTCTTTCCAAGAATGCAAACATTATACGCAATATAAAAAGCCTTCTCTACCGGAAATTTTATGTTGTGGAATATTGTGTGGGAAGTGGCCGACTCTTCTTTTTTGCAGCGGGTGCATCGTCGAGAAGAGGGTGATTTCCCCTTGCAGAAGTTGGTGTGACCACAGTTTTTACAGACAAATCCATCTTCCCATTTAATATCGGATATGAATTTAAGAATCTTCTCTTTATCGTTAAGAAGTTCCGCGAAATATTCAGGTTTTATATCCTCTTTAAATAACATGTTCTCAGCTATTTTGTATAAAAATACTTAAATTATCGGACAAAGATATAAAAATTTATGGTGATATTAATATAATTTAATAGTGATACTATTGTAATTTAAAAATTGATTCATATCTTTGCAGCAGAATTGAAAATCATTAAAAGAAGATGGAGAAAATTATTATTATAGGAGGGGTGGCTGCAGGAGCAACTGCTGCGGCTAAGGTCAGACGTATTTCATCAACAGCAAAAATCACACTGCTTGAAGCCGGACCGGATATCTCCTTTGCAAATTGCGGATTGCCCTATTTCATTGGAGGAGATATAAAAAACAGGTCACAACTTATTTTGCAGAGTCCGGAAAGTTTCAAGGCTCAATATGGGGTAGATGTGCATACACACACAATTGTCACATCAATAGATAAGGCGGGTTGTGTTATAAAGGCAATTGACACCAGAAACGGAGAGCAGAAAGAGTTTGAATATACCAAATTAATACTTGCACAGGGTGGGCGCCCCATAACACCATCTTTGCCTGGGGCAGATCTAATGCATGTATTTTCTCTTTGGACCCTGGAAGATATGGATAAGATAACAAGGCATCTGGAAGAGAACAAACCAAAAAATGCTGTTGTAATAGGGGGTGGGTTTATAGGATTGGAAATGGTTGAGGCTTTGGTTAAGAGAGGCCTTAAAGTAAATGTGGTTGAGATGATGCCTCATGTTATGTCCATTATGGATGCTGAAACAGCAGGGTTCATAGAGAATGAGATGCTCTCCTATGGAGTAGGAATATATACAGGGACCAACGTTACAGAGATATTGCCCAATAGTGTAAAACTGGGAAATGGCAAAGTGATTGATGCAGATATGGTACTCCTTTCAATAGGAGTCCGTCCTACAATTCAGCTTGCAAAAGACGCAGGTCTTGAGATGGGTGAATCAGGTGGGTTACTTGTTGATTTACAATTAAGGACAAGCGATCCTAATATATATGCAGCTGGCGATATGCTTGAAATAGAGCATCGTGTCAATGGTCGGAAGGTCAGAATTCCGCTTGCTGGGCCGGCTAACCGTCAGGGAAGAATAGCGGCTGAGAATGTTCTTGGAGGATCTCACAGTTATAAGGGAGCATTAGGAACTTCTGTGGTAAGAGTCTTTGAGGCAGTTGCCGGAATAACCGGATTATCGCTCAAACAGGCAAAGGATGCCGGATATGACGCTGAATCTGTTGTTGTTCACAAAGAACACCATACTGCCTATTATCCTGGTGCATCTACTGTTACTGTTTCGCTGGTTTACGACAGAAAGACAGGAATAGTACTTGGAGGGCAGACTGCCGGATACAAAGGTGCCGACAAGCGACTTGACATAATTGCAACTGCCGCTGCATCAAAACTGACAATACATGACCTGGCAGATATTGATTTTGCCTACTCGCCTCCGATAGGTACTCCGAATGATGCCGTTAACATGGCTGCATATACAGCGGAGAACAGATTGTCGGGTTTCAGCCCGTCAATAACAGCTGCTGAGCTCGATTCATATTCAAAGACACACAAACCGGTATTTATTGATGTGCGCGATGTGTTTGCTTTTGAAAAAAGTCACATTCTGGGAGCTATCAATATACCTCTTGAAGTTCTTGTCTTACAAAAGAATTCCATTCCTGCCGACCGTTCAGTAGTTGTATATGACGAAACAGGAAAGAAGGGCCATCAGGCACTTCGGACGCTACTCAGCGAGGGCTTCACAGATGTTGTCAACATCTCAGGGGGACATACCTCACTTCAGAGACATGCCCGGGCAGTTGGATTCGACTCTATAATGCTAGGCTTGCTTCCTGTTGTTGAAAAATCAATAGAAGAGGTAGATGCCAAAGCTGATGTAAGTGAAAAGGAAAAGCCGGTAATAAAACAAAATAATAAAGTTAGCGAAAATGTGCCGGCGAAGCCGGTAGAAGACGAAACCCCTTTGGTGGTTGATGTCCGGACAAAAGGTGAATTTGCTTCAGGTGCATTTCCCGGTGCCATAAATATTCCACTGGACGATTTGCAGAAAAATCTGAATAAACTAGGCAGCAGATCCCGCGAAATCACACTCTATTGCGCCTCAGGGGCCCGCTCTGCGTATGGACAACGTATGTTGATACAGCTTGGATTTACAAATGTGAAGAACGGTGGTGGAATTATGCAAATGATGATGGGGAGAAGATAATGCAAACAACAATTATAATAGTAAGTTTAGGGGTAGCATTATTTGTAATTCTGATTTATTATGCAAAGGCAAAAATGAAAAATATACCTTTGGTTGCCGATAACGAGAAGATAATAACACTTACTGATAAAAATTTTGAACACCAGACAAAGAACAAAATTGTTCTTGTAGATTTCTGGGCAAGCTGGTGCGCACCATGCAGGATGATGGCACCTGTTCTGAACGAAGTAGCTGAGACATTAACCGGCAACAAACATATTGGAAAGGTTAACATAGAAGAGTATCAGAATCTTGCTGCCAAATTCAAGGTGCGTAGCATTCCGACACTAATTCTGTTTAAAAACGGGGTAGAGGTAAATCGTTTTGTCGGAGTAAAAAGCAAAGAATTTTTAATCAAACAGTTTTAAGGCTTCATCACGGCCTCCCAGACAGCTTTGCGTAAGGTCCCTTTGTAGTCGTCGGCATCATACTGCCAGTACATGAATCCTTTCATTCCCAGGCCAATGGCCCATTTGCCCTTGAGGTCAATACTCTTAGCATTGTCATATCCGCAGAAGAAAACCCCGTTCTTGGTAACGTATGGTGTGCTTGAAATTGCATCCCAGTTGTCAATTTTGTAGACTTTAGGGTCGAGCGTAAGTATTGTCTTGTAATTCAGCGATGTGGGGCTCTCAGACCACGAGTGTTGTCCATAGAATGGTATCCCTAAAACAAGCTTGTTATATGCCACACCGGCGGCTCTGTAAGCATTGGCTGTTCTTACACAGTCCCAGTATGCCCGTGAATCACTCAGTGCAGAGTGGTGTTTAGGAGCGGAATCGAAGTTATACGTCATTAGGTTGACAAAATCTACGTACGGGTCAACAGCTGCTACATCTATATATCTGTAACCGCCGGTAACAGTAGTTTTATCCTTGACATATCCTGCATAGGTGAGAAGATACTGTGTTCCCAGGGTCTCCCTGAGCTGCTTCATAAGTAGCGTATAGTTCTGTGTGTCAACAGCCGGGTCACACGCAGCACCGCTCCAGGACAAACCGGGGAATTCCCAGTCAATATCTACTCCGTCAATTTCCCATTGCTCAAGAAAAGTCTTACAGTCCAGGGCAAATGCCTTCCGGTATTCGTCAGATTTTGCAAGTGCAGAAAAACCTCCTCCCTGAGAATTGTCCGAATTTTCTACTATATGTGTGAAAGATATTAGTATTTTCAATTGCGGGTTCTGCCTCTTTAGGTTTACAATCTGTCTGAAACGATCTTCCTTTCCCTGTAATTTAAACCCCTGATATACTCCGTTCTTAACATATAGTTCGGCGAATGCATAGTTAATATGAGTGATCAGAGCAGGGTCAGGAGTCAGCGTTCCCCAATAAGTTACATATGCAACGGAAACTCTGCCTTGAATACGGGCAGACGGTACATAAGGTTCGGGTTTTATCTCAGGAATGTTATCTTTCCGACAGGCTGTAAACAAAACCAGTGCAAAAAGCACAGGCAGAAGTATTTTTCGCATAAACTCAGGTATGATTTGTAGAATAAAAGCCCAAAGTTATAAAAAATCAGCTTTTT
>CAZREC010000076.1:0-12493 GCA_964599025.1 uncultured Muribaculaceae bacterium
TGCCATAGTTTACAAGGCGGACAAAACCACAGACTACATCATTACAACCACCGGGCTGATCCGCAAAGTGGGCAGTGACTTTGTAAGGCAGTACAACATAAACGACCATCTGGGCAACGTGAGGGCTGTGGTGAACCAGAGCAGCACTGTAATGATCTAAAAAAAAGGAGACCGCCTCAAAATGAATTGAGACGGTCCCTCTAATCAAGTAAAAAACTTTTAGAACAACAGACGAATACCAAACTGCATTCCCCAGGTGCTTCCGGTTGATAAGCTGTTGACCCATTTTGCTTTATTATCAAAATCAGCCATGCTTGTAGCGTTCAAAGTATAAACCGGTGCCCCTCCTGCATTTCTTGTGCTATAGGTTAATGGACGGACATTCTCATAACTCGCCAAACCATTGGTCTGATAAACACCCCAGTTTGAATTAATTAAATTCCCGGCATTTAAAATATCAAGACTTAACTGAAGAGAGTATTTCCTGTTTGTGCCAAAATTTGTAAAGATGTCTTGCAGAACCTTAACATCAAATCTGTTATACCACGGTTGAACATCTCCAAATCTTTCTGCATAAGTACCTTTATTATTCTTAAGATAAGGAGTTTCTTCTATATACTTCATAAACCTGTCAGATTGTTCTTTAGCTGTCATTACAACAACACCTGCTTTATCTTTATAATCTGTAAAGAAAACCTGGCTTGCATCGCAAGGAATATATAAAAGGTCTGCCGATTCACCATCTCTATTCATGTCATTTGAATAGGTATAAGATGTTCTTCCCTGAGCTGCTCCTGAATAATAAAGCGAAATGGTTGTTGCAAAGGCTCTTGCATATTCAATTCTATAAGACAGATTACCAACAACTCTGTGGGGAACAGAGAAATTAGAATAACTTAACTCCGGGCGGTTCAGGTATGAAACATTAGTGTTTGCCCTCCATGCAGAATATGCTGCAGAACCAGGGTTTGCTGTAACGTCTTTAGCAATGTTATATGTATATGCAAACATTCCGTAAAATCCTTTACTGAGATTCTTTACCAACTGTGCAGTGAATGATGACTGGAATCCTTTGTCTGTATTTGTTAGAATAACAGCACTGGCAACATTGGAATTTATCTTACTAGATGTCCAATAAGGCCTGTTGTCTGCACCTGTATATACGGCTTGCGGGTAAGGTAAATTTACATTTTTCTGTATTATCGCGTTTATGTCTTTAGAATATAAACCTTCTAAAGTTAAAACCATATTATAAGGCAGTTCTATATCAATTGCCAGATTGCTTCTCCATATCTGCGGCATCTTGAAGTCCTTATCAACTTGAGCAAGTGATGCACCTGATGCAGGAAGTGTACCTTTGGTCTGGGTGAAGATTGTTGGGTTATTATTTACAACATCTCTGAAATTAGGGTTAAATTTCTTTGTTCCATTGTTGAAATTTATAGATGCAATTGTTGTTGCGTTTGTTATAATAGTCTCAACAGACTGAACCATCCCTGAATTTGTGGGTTGATTTGTAAACCAAACAAATGGCAGCATTCCTGTGAATAAACCGGTTCCACCTCTTACCTGAACACTTCTGTCACCGTTAGCGTCCCAGTTGAATCCAAGCCTTGGAGAAATCTGAATCTTTGAATTTGGCCATGTACCTACATCCATTTTGTATGTAGAGCCATTTACATCTGAACTCCAGCCATCACCAAATGACAATGCAGCGATTGCAGGATTGTTCTCCAGCTTGTTATGATACATAGGCAATTCTGCCCTTACACCATAAGTAACCTTAAAATCTTTATTTACCTGCCATTCATCCTGAAGATATAGTGAACCCATACCAAATGTCAATTCTCCACCGGGAGCATCATTTCCATCATAGCCATATGTTACTGCAAAAATGCTTGGCAACTTATTAGTCAGGAAATCATCTACTGAATTGTATTTATAGAAACTGGATCCCTCTCTGATATACGAGTTAAAGAAGTAAAGGTTGTCGTATGCTATACCTGCTGTCAGAGTGTGTTTGTTTAAGTTAATTGTTACGTTATCTGTTATTGACAATGTGTTGTTTCTAACATCATTATTAAATGTAAACAGTTCATATCCCAACGACATATACCTGTCATTGCCTTCGTATATATCAATAAAAGGGAAAAGTGTACTAGGGCTGGTACGGGTATCTCTTACTTTAGTATATGAAACCAATAACTTGTTGGAAATTTTTGAACCGAATGTACTGTTCAACTCACCTGTGATTGAGCTGACAGTATTTTCAAAACCATAAAATGAATTTTGGAAAGAGATTGACTGTGCAGAAATACGTCCCGATAAATTGGATCCAGTACTTGGTCCAGATGAGGCATTTGTCAACACATCATTATTGCTCTTAACGTTATTATAGCGTAATGTGAATTTGTGATTTCTGCTTATGTTCCAGTCTAGGCGTGCCATAATCTTGTAATTCTGAGATTCGAAATTATCGAAATCCTGAAACTTACCGGCATCGTACCCAAAAGAGCTTTTTACAAAATCAGAAACCCTTTGTAGATCAGAAATTTTGGTCCTTGATATCTTTCCGGCTGTATTAGACACACCATCTGTGCTAGGTTCCCATGAGTTACTTGGTGTAGTCTCCTTTTCAAATTCACCACTTAAAAAGAAAAACAACTTGTTTTTAATAATCGGACCACCAACAGTGGCACCATAAACAGAAGCTGTTTTGTCATTTGCATTAGGAACTGTTAAGTCACCAACTTTGCTTCCGGTAAATGATTTTGGTCTTAAATAAGAATAAACAGAAGCCTTATATTTGTTGTCACCACTTTTGGTAACAGCGTTTATACTTGCACCTGTAAACTGAGATAATCTGACGTCATAAGGAGCAATATTTACAGAAACTTCCTCGATAGCATCGAGAGAAATAGGCTGGGCATTACCTCCGGGCATTGCATTTGAAGATAATCCGAAGTTGTTGTTAAATGCAGCACCGTCAATAGTGATAGTATTAAACCTGCCATCTCTGCCACCGAATGAAGTGCCGTTAGCCTGAGGGGTCATTCTGGTAAAATCAGTTATACTTCTGCTGATTGAAGGAAGTGAGGTTAGCTGTTTAGAGCTGATATTCATAGATGCACCAGTTCTGTCACTATTAAGTATAGGATTAACAACACCGGCTGTTACAACCACTTCGTTAAGGCTGACCGCCTGTTCTGTTAGTTGTGCGTTATGAACGTAGTTTTCACCCAGACGTAATGTGATGTTCCCTTGTTTCATGCTTCCAAAACCCAGGAATTGCACTTCAACTGAATAAGGACCTCCAACACGCATATTCTGAATGCGGTAGTTACCAGCGTTGTCAGTAATTGAATAGTACTGAGAACCGGAAGGCGTATGAACAGCAATAATGTTTGCTCCAACAATTGGAGTGCCATTTGCCTCTGTAATTCGTCCACTCATTGTGGAGGTTGTAACCTGAGCAAAAGCAGCAAAGGCCACAAACAAGCTCATAGCCGTAATGGTAAATTGCTTAATCGTTTGTTTCATAGATATTTTTTAGTATTTGTTTGGTATTCTAGAACAAAAATACTAAATTCCATTTGATAACTTACAATTATTTTCATATAAATTAACAATATCTTAAATAAATTAATCGTCTGACTTTTAATTGCGGATTAATAAAATTGTTTTATATTTGTCGCCATATTGTGGAAAGATTTGACTGCTTGCAACCACGTGAAAAAATGCTAAAAATGCTAAATCCCTTATCGCATTTTCCCACTTTCCGGTTGTAATCGTTGAACTCTCATCTGCAAATGAGTGTTATTATTATTCTATAAACGAATTAAACCAAAAAAATTATGGCATATTTATTTACATCAGAATCTGTTTCGGAAGGACATCCGGACAAGGTTGCCGATCAGATTTCAGACGCTATTCTTGACGAATTCCTTCGTCAGGACTCAAATTCCAAGGTTGCATGCGAGACCTTCGTTAGTACAGGTCTGGTAGTAGTGGGCGGAGAGGTTCACTCAAAGGCATACGTAGACATTCAGACAGTCGCAAGAAGAGTTATAAACAGAATCGGCTATACAAAGGCCGAATATATGTTTGACGGCAATTCATGCGGAATACTATCTGCTATTCATGAACAATCCGCAGACATCAACCGTGGTGTGGATAAACTTGACGAACAGGGCAACTCAATTGCAACAGCCGACGAACAGGGTGCAGGCGACCAGGGTATGATGTTCGGCTATGCATCGACTGACACAGAAGAATACATGCCGCTGCCTCTCACTCTTGCGCATATTGCTCTGCTCGAACTGGCAAAGATCAGGAAAGAGACAAACCTGATGCCTTACCTTCGTCCCGATGCAAAATCACAATTCACCATCGAATATGATGAAAACAACACCCCTGTAAAGGTTCATACAATAGTGATTTCCACACAGCATGACGAATTTGACGGGGATGCACAGATGCAGGCAAAAATCAAAAGCGATGTTCAGAACATCCTTATTCCAAGAATTCTGGAGCGTCTGCCTTTGAAGACTCAGCTGCTTTTCAAGGATGGATACATTCTGCTTGTAAATCCTACAGGAAAATTTGTAATCGGCGGCCCTCACGGTGACACCGGTCTTACAGGAAGGAAGATCATAGTTGACACTTATGGTGGCAAAGGTGCACACGGTGGAGGAGCTTTTTCCGGCAAGGACCCTAGTAAGGTAGACAGATCTGCAGCTTACGCAGCCAGATACATTGCCAAGAACCTTGTTGCTGCCGGAGTTGCACGTGAAGTACTAGTGCAGCTTGCATATGCGATTGGCGTTGCACAACCTGTGAGCATATTCGTAAACACTTACGGAACTGCCAACCCTTGCGGTCCGGATAAAGTAATTATGAAGGACAGCGAAATTGCAGAGAAGATCAATAATATATTTGATTTGAGGCCTGCTAAGATTATTGACATGTTCAAGCTTAAGAACCCTATTTACGAAGTAACTGCATCTTATGGCCACATGGGTCGTGATCCTTTTGTAAAGGATGGAATTCAGTTTTTCGGATGGGAGAAGCTTGATGCCGTTGCCAAAGTAAAAGAGGCGTTCAAACTTTAAAGGGACCAGTTCAGCTTTTTCCCAAAGCCCAATCTGTTATCGGTGTATTTGGCTTCTGTAAGTTTCAGGAGCCAAAGATCACCCCCTTTTAATATCGCATAAGGAAACCTCGACAGATATTTAAGTTTGTACTTTCCTAAAATGGAGTCATCGCTTTTAACTATCTGAGCCTTGAACTGCAATCCTCTTATAAGTCCGATTTTTTCTGTCTCCAGAGCAATTGCCCCGGCAACCATTCCCGAATCTGATGCTTGTGCAATCTGAATATGTCGGGTTTTTTCCTCGGAAGTGATTATGAACAACAGTTCATCTTCCAGAAATTCATAAAAAGCGTGAGAACACCATAGATCCGAACTGCTCGCTGCTGCAAGCGTAAGGACATGGTGTTCTTTTATGAATTTTACAATTTCCGGTGGAAACATAGCTATCTGTTCAAATTAAAATCGTTTTCTTCCCAAATATAAACCTTGTCCGAGCGACGCAGCTTTACTCCGTCAGGAACAGGTATAGAGCAATACTCACCTTTAACCGTGCTCTCTACCGGCTTAAGGTCTACTCTTATCTCATTTACAACATACTCTTCAACACCTGTGGATGGGCCGATTATCAGCAAATCGTCTCCGGTCCTGAGCTCTCCTGTCTCAATCAGAATTTCAGCCACCGACAGATTTGAGAAGAAGTTGGTCACCTTTCCTATATATCTTTTTCTTCTTGTTGCCTTGTTTCCATATACTTCGCTCCACTCTCCCAGCCTTGCTCCCTGATAATAACCGTCCCAGAAACCTCTGTTAAACACCAACGAAAGTTGTTTTTCCAATTCTGAAACGAGCTTAGGGGTAAATGTGCCTTCACAAACTGCGTCTGCGGCCCTTCTGTAAGCAGATACTACTGTTTTGACATATTCTGCCGACCGGGCACGTCCCTCTATTTTCAAGACAGTCACTCCTGCTTCAATAATAAGATCTGTGAATGCAATTGTAGAGAGATCCTTTGGAGACATGATGTACTTATTGTCTACCTCAAGCGACCGGCCTGTTTCAAGGTCGGTAACCTCATATCCCCTGCGGCAAAGCTGGTAACATGAGCCTCTGTTTGCAGAGGCGTTATATTCGTGAAGACTCAAGTAACATTTCCCCGATACCGCCATACAGAGTGCCCCGTGGCAAAAGAGTTCAAGTGCAACCAGTTTACCCGACGGCCCTTTTATCTGCTCCCGTTCTATTGCCTCGCTTATTGCCTTTATCTGATTAAGAGTCAGCTCTCTGGCAAGTACTATTACATCTGCAAATTTTGCATGGTATCTTACGCTCTCTATGTTTGAAACATTAAGCTGAGTAGATATATGAACCTCCATATCTGCCGCTCTTGCATACATGATTACAGAAATGTCGGAGGCAATTATAGCGGAGACACCCGCTCTCTTTGCTGCATCTATGGTATCTCTCATTGCAGCAAGATCCTGGTCATAAAGTACAATATTCAGTGTCAGATAACTTCTTACCCCTTTCTCTCTGCAGATTGATGTTATTTCCGGAAGACTCTCTACAGAAAAATTATTTGCAGAGTGAGAACGCATGTTAAGATCACCCACTCCAAAATAAACCGCATTTGCACCTCCCTGAATTGCTGCATTTAGCGACTCAAAGTTTCCGGCAGGTGCCATTATCTCAATTTCCGAGGGTCTCTTCATGATTGTCTTGTCTATCTCTGTTTTCTCCAACAATTTCTCTTATTCTATCCAACACCTCGGCCGGCTTAATGTTCATAAGACATGCGTAATCACCTCTGAAGCACTCTTTGTTTCCAAACACCGAGCATGGTCTGCAACTTATGTCAGACTGTATGGCATTCTCCTCTTTTTGTCTCCAGCCGTAAAAGCCTGTATAGGGATGTGTTGCTCCCCATACCGACAGAACGGTGGTTCCGACAAATGATGCAAGGTGCATGTTTGCAGAATCCATCGAGACCATAATGTCCAGACTTTTCATAATCTCAAGCTCTTTATCCAGAGGGAATTTACCTGCTACCGATTCTACTCCTGAGTATTTTTGCTCCCATGAGAGCAGTTGTGCAACCTCTTTTTTCCCTCCACCAAAGAGCAATATTTGAAATCCTTCATCTTCACTCAGAGCAGCAATTACCTCCTCCATGGATTCAGCCGGCCAGGCTTTTCCTTTGTGCTTTGCAAAAGGAGCTATTCCTATTCTGATTATATTTTTCTCTGCTTTGTCGCATGTTGATTCTCTTTTGTTGGAGAGTTCGTCTCCCTGAGAGTCTGAAAATCTCAGGTTATTAAGTCCTGCCTTGATAAGTACAGATTCATAACGTCTTATCATTGACGGCAGTTTAGTTAGTTTTTTATTCTCTTTTCTGGTAAGTCTCTTTTTCTGGCTCCTTCCTTTATGCAAGAATGCGACCTTTTTGAAAGTAAGCGCAAAAAGAGTTCTTAGTATCCAGGTCCTCAAAACATTATGAAGATCTGCCACTACAGTAGGTTCCAGTTTTGACAGATCGCGGAACAATTTTAACAACCCCTTGAATCCTTTGTATCTGCCTTTGAAATCAGCAGGAAAAAAAGAGAGGTTTTCTATTCCTGTAAAGAGCGGCTCCATCATTGGCTGTGAAACCATTGTGAATTTTAAACCGGGATTTGCAATTGCATAGGCCCTTACCAAAGGTGCTGCAATGGCAATGTCTCCTATAGCTGAGAACCTTAATAACAGAATATGCTTTTTTTTATCCACGGCTGTACAGAACAGGATTTAAAGATGGGTCGTTGTACATCTTCATCTGTTTGTAAAATTTCATGTATTTTTTCCCTGACTCTATATCTGAAAGCAGCTGATCAATAGCTACCGAGAGGTCATTTCTCTGTGTTTGTAGAGTTTCATGCTTTTTCCGGCAGGTCTCTTTATGTTCGGGTGAGGCCCCGTCTCTGAGAACCTCGGCATTCATGTGGTAAATCTTGAGCGCAAGTATTGATAGTCTGTCAATTGCCCATGCCGGTGTCTCTGTATTGATTGTTGCATCTTTTTCCACTACAACCTTCGAATAAAGATCCATAAAATAGCTGTCTATAAGTTCCACCAGATCTGTTCTGTCCTGATTGGACTTGTCTATCCTGCGCTTTATAACCAATGCTTCTGACGGCTCAATGTTTGGATTTCTTATAATATCTTCCAGGTGCCACTGAACAGCATCTATCCAGTTTTTCAAGTAGAGAAAATGTTCCAGACTACCCTCTTTGTATGGATTTACAATTACTGCGTCTACGTTATCAGTTTTATGGTAATCTTCTACCGACCTGTCGAATATTTGGTTGAATTTCTGGCTGTACATGTTTTTTTAATTTGCTAATTTGCTAATGTGCTAATGTGCTAATGGGTTGATTATTTGTTGCGGTTGATAAGGCTGTCGGCAAAAGAGAAAACCTGCTGCTTCTGTTGTTCTGTAAGATTTGTCTCCATCACAGAGAGGTTTGCCTTACGGTGATATTCAATAACAGCTTTTTCAGCGGCCTCTTTTAATCCTAATCTGTTGTAAATTCCCAGAACTTTGGAAATTTTGGTTTTTGGTTCTATGGATTCGTCTTTCAAAATTGAGTCAAGCTCTTTTTTATCGCTGCTGTCTGCTCTCTTAATGGCCTCAACCATGAGCCAGGTCTTTTTGTTACAAAGTATGTCCCCTCCTATTGCTTTCCCGAATGTTTGCGTGTTTCCGTAGCTGTCCAGATAATCATCCTTAATCTGAAAGGCAAGACCAAGCTGATATCCATAATTGTAAAGGGCATCCGCTGTCTTGTCGTCGGCACCGGCAATTATCGCACCCAGTTTTGCAGAACAGGCGATAAGCACTGCTGTCTTGAGCCCGATCATATCTATATAATCATCAAGTGTAATATATGGAGCAGCCTCAAAGTTCATGTCAATTTGCTGTCCTTCGCAAACCTGTGCTGCTGTTCTGGAGAATATAGCCAGAAGCTTTTTAAGGTACTGAGGGGGGCACTGCGATATATATTGATATGATTTTATGCACATTACATCCCCCGACAAAATAGCTACATTGTTGTTCCAGCGTTTATGGACAGTAATCTGGCCCCTCCTAAGAGGTGCATCATCCATTATATCGTCGTGTATAAGTGTAAAACCGTGAAATATCTCCATTGCCAGAGCGGGGAACAGAATAGAGTTGTCAATCTTGTCAGAAAAAAGGTTGTATGTCATAAGGCTCATTTTTGGTCTTATTCTTTTACCCCCTATTGATATTATATATTCTATGGGATCGTACAGCTCATTTGGCTCACCTTTAAGGTTAAGAGTCAGTATTCCTTTCTCAACAATAGAATCGATTTCTTGTAATGTAAACATGTCTTCCGGCACTTTATTATCACGCAAAGTTAAACCTTTTTATACAATTTCGTATATTCGCACCCGTGGAAAAATTAAATGAGGGTAGTGCAATTGTTGTAAAGCACACAGGCAGCCACTATATGGTGAGTTCTCTTCCTGAATGGAGGCTGGTTAGCTGCGTGGTTAAAGGAAAGATGAGGATGAAGGATCTTCATACAACAAACCCTATTGCGGTGGGTGATCATGTGGACTATCAGATGCAGGATGATGGAACCGGCATAATAACAAATATTTACCCTCGCAAAAATTACATTATCAGAAAATCTACAAACCTTTCACGTCAGGCACATATCATTGCTGCAAACATAGATGTCGCATTTCTGATTGTGACAATAGATTTCCCCGAAACCAAATGGGCGTTCATGGACAGGTTCCTGGTTACATGTGAGGCATACAAGGTTCCTGTAACCATTGTTCTCAATAAAACAGACTTGCTTACAGAGGAGTATGACGAAAAAGTAAAATATTTCAGAAGAATCTATTCTCAGGCAGGTTACAGGATACTGGAGGTCTCCTGCAAGACAGGCTATAACACCGATCTTTTAATGGAGGAGTTGAAAGGTAAGATATGCCTTTTTTCAGGTATGTCCGGCGTAGGAAAATCATCATTGATAAATTCCCTTGACAGCTCTCTCAGTCTTAAGACCGGCAAGATATCCGATTATCATATGCAGGGGAAGCATACGACCACATTCTACGAAATTCACCCTGTAGAAAATGGTGGTTTTATTATAGACACCCCTGGAATAAAGGGATTCGGACTTATTGAGATGAAGCCGGACGAACTGAGTCATTACTTTCCTGAAATGCTCAAAAGGTTGGATAAATGCAGGTTTGCGCCATGTACACACACTCATGAACCCGGATGTGCAGTTAAAGAAGCAGTTGAGAAGGGGTATATTTCGACCGACAGGTATGTATCATATCTTGGAATGCTTGAGGAGGAGAGCAAGTACAGATGAACCGACGGATTCTGAAGCTGGCCGGTCCCAGTATACTTGCAAACATAACAGTTCCTCTTGTCGGAATGGTAGATCTTGGAATCGCCGGAAGACTGGGTGATGCGTCTAGTATTGGAGCAATTGCAGTAGCCACAATGTTATTCGACCTTCTTTACTGGAACATGGGATTTCTAAGAGTGGGCACTGGTGGGTACACAGCTCAGGCCTATGGCCGCAGGGACTTCCCAGATGCAATGAAGATTCTTGTTCAAGCTGTGGGTACAGCTATTGCGGCAGCAATTTTCATCTGGTTAATCCAATATCTCTTTGTTGAGGCCGCATTTCTTGTCATCGACTCAACACCTCAGGTGGAAAGTCTGGCAAAAGACTACTTTTATATAAGAATCTGGGCCGCTCCTGCTACACTCTCTCTTTTTGCTTTCAAAGGCTGGTTCATTGGAATGCAAAACTCTGTTAGTCCCATGATAACAGATATTGTTGTAAATGTGCTGAATCTTATCCTGAGTCTCGTTTTTGCAATTTATCTTGACATGGGCATCCCGGGGATTGCTTTGGGAACATTAGTTGCTCAGTATCTTGGTTTAATAACAGCATTATTGCTCATGTTCGTGTACTACAAAAAGCTGTTTAAGTACATTCACATAAAAGGCAGCTTGAAACTGAGAGAGATGAAGAACTTCTTTGTAATGAACGGTAACTTGTTTGTCCGTTCCATTTGCTTCCTTCTTGTCTATTCAGGGTTTACCAGCATTGCGGCGCGTTATGGGGACAACCTTCTTGCCGTCAGCACAATTATGATGAAACTCATGCTGTTATACTCATATTTTGTTGATGGGTTTGCTTATGCCGGAGAGGCTCTTACCGGTAAATATATTGGAGCAAAGGATGTCTCTTCACTCAAGAAGACAATAAAGCTGATTTTTATCTGGTGCATTTCAATCGGAATAGTCTCCACTCTTGCATACCTGTTTGGAGGAGAGCCTCTTTTCAGGTTAATGACAAACAACGAGGCTGTAATTGAAACTTCACGTCAGTTTCTTCCATGGCTGCTGGTTATGCCTCTTATAAGCTGCATAGCATTCACCTGGGACGGAATTTTCATTGGGGCAACGGCATCTGCAGCTATAAGAAACACAATGATCGTCTCTGTTATCTTCTTCTTTGCCTGCTTCTATCTTTTTGAAAACAGCGTCGGCATTCAGGCATTATGGATAGGTTATGCAGCACACCTTGTTGTAAGGTCTGTCATTATGACATTAACAGCAAAAAAAGAGGTAATCAGTAAAGCTGTTGCTTAGTATCTTGCAGAGACAACGTCCCAGTCAATCAAACTCCAGAGAGCAGCAAGGTAATCTGCCCTGCGATTCTGATAATCGAGATAGTATGCATGTTCCCACACATCAAACGTAAGAACAGGTGAAAGTCCTTTAGTAAGTGGATTTCCGGCATTTGATTCTTTTACTATTGAAAGTGCTCCTGACTGATCTTTCACAAGCCATGCCCATCCCGAACCAAACAGAGTTGTTGCTGCTGTATTGAACTCCTTCTGAAAATTTTCGAAAGAACCCCATGTTTTGATAATTGTTTCTGCCAGTTTCCCTTTTGGAGAGCCACCTCCCTGAGGAGAAAAAGACAAGAAGTAAAATGTATGGTTCCAGACCTGTGCTGCATTGTTAAATATGGCTCCGTCAGACTTTTCAACAATCTCTTCGAGGGTTAAATTCTCAAATTCAGTTCCTGCAATGAGGTTGTTAAGGTTTGTCACATATGTCTGGTGATGTTTCCCGTAGTGAAACTCAATAGTTTTCTGACTGATAACCGGCTCTAATGCATTAATTGCATAGGGTAGTTTTGGTAATTCGTATTTCATGATTTTCTGTTATTTAACTTATACAAATATAAAAAAAAGCAGTAAGTTTGATAACATATAATATACAATCGGCATATGTTTGGCAGACTATTTTTATTCTTTTCGATATTGTTGATAAATATTAACTCTTTCGCACAGGAG